>CAYJSB010000001.1:0-10211 GCA_964372805.1 uncultured Candidatus Saccharibacteria bacterium
CGTCAGCGGCGCCGTGATCGCTGGCGGGCTCGTGTATTTGACAACCGGTAACGGCATAGCCGCAGGTGTCGGAACTGCCGCCGGAGCCGGAGGTGGGCTCCTCTACTCGAATCACGAGCAAGAGCTCTGCCTCTTTCTGCCGGTAGCCAGGCCGTGAACGGCTTGGCTGCCGCGCACCTTCAAGGGAGAACGCAATTTGTTCTCCCTTTATTTTTTATTATTTTTTAATTTTTCTGAAATTAAAGCGATCGCTTTAAAATCAGAAAGCAGAAAGCTTCGAGTATAAATTTGAGTACAAATTTATTGTTGATAACCAGTTTTGTATAAAAACAAGTGAAATTATATAATCAGTTGTAAGAATGAACCCGCGAAAGTTTTTGTTTTTTTCGGTTCAATAGCCTTTATTGCTTTCTGGCGCGGCGCCTCCCCCGCCTCTCCTGTTCTGCCGCCCGGCGCGATTTTTTCATGCGGATTTCGTTTCATTGACTCTGTCTTGAATATCGGCCCGCCGTCGACGGGATTTCCGAGCGCGTTTATTACGCGTCCCACGAGCGCGTCGGAAACCGCGACAGAAAGAACGTTGCCGGTTGATTTGACGGTTTGTCCTTCACGAACCGCGCCTCTATCGCCTAAAATAACGGCTTTAACCGAATACTCCTCAAGGTTCAATGCCTGTCCCAAGACCGGCGCGCCGCCTGTTTGGAATTCCAGAAGTTCGGAATACATGACATTTGAAAGTCCCTGTATCTCCGCCACGCCATCGCCGACTTTGATGACGGTGCCGACGTTTTCAAGGCGTGGTCCGGTAGCGACCCCAGAAATCTCCTCCTTTAATTGCTCTAATATTGTTTCTTTGTCTGTCATTGATTTTTAGTGTCAATCATACGATATATCGTATGATTTCTTTTACCGTGTTAATGCGTTTTTAAGGTCGGAAAGCCGACGTGAGAGCGTGTTGTCTATTTGCCAATCGCCGATTTTGATGCGTGCTCCCGCGCCGACGCTCGGATCTTTCTTTTCGATGAGCTCAACCGATTTCCCCAGTGCCTGCTCAAGCTCCTTTTTGACGATGATGCCCGTTTCCGTGGCGGTGATTTCAACCGGAACTATTCCTTTTTGAGTGAACCATTCTTGTTTGAACCGTTCGGCGATGGTGCGCACAAGCCCCGCCTGTCCGTTTGCGATAAGCCGCCTCGCAAACGTCTGCACGGTTTTCCGCGCGTCTTTCGGGTTTGCTTCAGTCAGACCATATAGTGCTTTCGCGTATTGTGCGGCGGTATATCGCATGTTTATTTTTTGGTTTTTTCGAGCGCTTGCGAGAGGAGTTTTTCTTTCGCTTTCGCATCAAGCACATCGCCAATGGTCTGCTCGATGGCGGCAACGACGGTCGAGCCAATCTCTTTTTTCAATTCATCACGAAGCTTACTGTGCTCCTCTTGGAGTTTCTTCCGCTCCTGCACTGCCGCGCGTGCCGCTTCTGCTTTTGCGTCCGCAACGATGCGCTCCGATGCTGCAACAGCGGAACCCTCCGCCTTTTTGATTAGCTCCGAGGATTCTTTTCGCGCTTCCGCAAGCGCAGCATCTTTCGCTTCCTCAATGCCTTTGATGCGGCTTTCCATTTCATCCGCACGACGGTTTGCCGTTTCAATGTCGGTTCGACGACGGTTCAACATTTTGACAATCGGCTTGTACGCGAATTTTTGCAACAAGAGCAGTAATATGGCGAAGTTAATTACCTGCGCCGCGAGCATTTTTGCGTTTATTCCTAGATTTGAGAGGAGGTCGGACATTTACCCGAAAAACTTTTTATCTGTTAATTTCACCCCAGTACTAAAAATCGCGAGTGTGTTTTGCGGCAAAGCGCTCCGCTCTGCGAGGGACGGGCTATTCGCCCGCGCGCTTTGCGAGTCGGAAAATAACGGTGTTGCCTGCTTGATTTTTGATTTCATTTCGGAGGCGATTTTAGTACGGGGTCAAGTGTCCTGCCCGCGCAAGGTGCGCGGGCAGGACACTAGACGAATTTTATGATAAGTGCCACGACGAGGGCGTAAATCGCGATAGCTTCCGCGAACGCGATAGCGAGAATCATGGCCGTCTGGATCTTCGGAGCCGCTTCGGGGTTGCGCCCGATGGCTTCCATCGCTTTCCCCGCGAGTAATCCGATGCCGATGCCCGGACCGATGGCGCCAAGACCGATAGCAAGACCAGCCGCAAGCGATGTTATATCGAACGCCTGCTTTGCCACTTCAACTGCTGTTTGTTCCATAGTGATAATAACTATTAACTAATAACTAAACACCAAAATAGGGGCTTTCGCCTCATATATACCCCATCATACCATATCCCTAGCCGTTTTCAACCTTATGCAGTTTGTGTCCGCACCTGTCTTACCCTTGCTTTTCGGAGTGATTCTAGATGTAAGACAGCACTTTCTTTTTCATCGGACATATTTCCGAGTAGCCGAAAGCTCCCTTTACCAAAAGTTTCTTCAACCAAGCGTCCAATAGTAATCAGTCGACCCGAGAAGTGCGCTCTCAAGAATTCTTTATACACACCGTCTATTGAAGAGAATTGCTCGGGAAACTGCTTCTGGATTTCCGCACAAACGTATTCAAGCACTTGTCTTTGTTCAAGGTATGCAACGGCTTTCCAGTCGCGTTCACCTTTTTTGCCGACCCATACTATATCGTCTTCCGGTAGGTTTTCCTTTTCTGCTATTTTCTTTTTAAGTTTTGAAACTTTTTCTGAAGTCAGCCATTTTTTCTCATCCGCAAGTGCCGGTACGTCAAGAAGTCTTGCCGTTGATTTTTTCTGTTGCATTGAGACGATCGCTTCATGCAGACCCAAAAAGTGCTCGTGATACTTACCGTGAAGTCCATATTTTTGGATTGCTCTGACGCCAACCCCCTGTCGATACGGCGTTTTGTCGATCTCCCCCTTTGTCTCGTTAGCTTCGACCGAAAAGTGTCCTTTGAGATGTAGCGTCTCATGAAGTGCTGTAGTGCCAAACGAGACAGGATTTCTTCTCGCATATTCCGCGTTAAACCACATTCCTTGTTTGGTATAAAGAGTTGTCGCAGTTCCATCTGAAACACGATCATATTCTTTGTACAATTCCGAAGGGACAATATGGTAGTTGTCTGCCGGAATGTCATAAGGTTTTACGCCAACCTGTTGCATTAACTCGCCAGTTTCTTTATTCGCAAAATCAATCAGCGTGAGTTCCTTTTCGGTTTTTGGATACTCAAATCTTTTGAGTCGTTCTTGATCTTCGGAGGATAACTCTTCAAGGTGCGCAAAAAGCGCGTCCACGATTTCTTTTTTGACCTCGGTTTTCGTGTCTTCCGAAGCATTTCCGACCACACGAAATTTAGGCATCTTTTCCATGTATGTTATGGTAGCAATTCCCCTTTTACTTTACCAATCTTGATTGAACGGGGTATCAATGTGCTTCGGCGCGGGTGAATGTTGAGAATGCAAGCATAGCAAGGGTTGCAAAGATGATCGCTTGAATGAAGCCGACAAAAAGCTCAAGACCCAAAAATGGCACCGTGGCGACGTAAGGTACGAGCGACCCCACGATGATAAGCAACACTTCGCCTGCGAATATGTTGCCGAACAATCGAAATGAAAGCGAAATGATTTTTGAAAACTCGCTGATAATTTCAAGAATGCCGGTATAAAAAGCAAGAGGGCTTTTTAGTATGATGAATTTACCGAGGTGGCGTTTGGCGCCGACGGAAAAAAGTCCGTAGAGGTGCGACAGCACGACGACGATTAGCGCGAGCGCAAGCGTCATATTGATGTCGGAATAGACGGAGCGGAACAGTGGAACGAATGTCGTTTCGGAGCCGCTGGTTTCATAGATTCCGATAGAGCCGATGCCGGGAAGAATACCCATCCAGTTTGACGCGAGCACAAAAAGAAAAATGGTGGCGGCGATTGGGAAGAAACGCAGAGCGCCCTCTCGGCTCCCAGCAATTGTTGTAAAAAAATCAATCATTCCATCAATGATAATTTCTACAATGTTTTGAAGTTTGCCGGGATTGCGTTTTATTTTGCGAGAAACAAAAAGTGCGACGATGACAAGTACAAACATCACCACCCACGCGGTAAGCATCGTGTTGGTGACTGGCAAGGGCCCGATATTGAAAAGCGTTTCTGCTTTTATACTGACGTGTTCCACCCCGTTAGAAGCTCGCCTGCCATCGCTTCACAGCGCGGGCAGTGGGCATTATTACTATTTGTAAAATATCCCCCCTGTTTCTTGAAAGGTTACGGTTCGTAGCGCTGGCTGTGGCGGGCAGGCAGGAAACGGTCAAACCGTTTCTGCTTGTGATTAGTATGCCAAAAGCGGTTGTTCGACGCTTATTCATATTTTTATCGTAAATCATTGTTTTAGTTTCCGTGGCTCCTAACGCGGCTCCACAGCATGCTTATACTAACGTATGTCATGTATTCTATCACCATTATCAACGTATGTTATGCATTCTGTTACCATCCATTAGCTAATTCGTGCGAATTAGCCAATGGATACGTGGTACGTGGACGGGTGTGGTGAGGTAGTTATACCGTTACAGTTTGGCAATGACGTTTTTGGCGATTGGCGGCAGGTGTGGCGAAAGGGAATAAAAGGCCGAAAGGCTCCGCTGGTCTTTCTCAACGATGCCGGCATTCATGAGGATGAGCAGATGCTTCGAGGTCGACTTGAATGAGAGTTTGAGATGGTCTGCCGCTTCACCGACAGTCATCTCCTTCTCGGTTTTGAGATGCTTGATGATTTGGAGGCGCCGTTTATTCGCCAGTGCCTTGAATAATTTTTCGTACTCTTTCATGGATATAAGATAGCTATGATAGCTATGATAGCACGGTGTCGTCTATTGTCTAATTCGTGCGAATTAGCCAATAAGGGTAGGATGGTGTTGACATGTATATGCGGTTAGAGTATCCTTCTTACAGATTCAACGTCTATGTTTTGGCCCCCAAACCGAAAGGTTTTTGGGGGTTGGGCCAAAACCGGCCTCGTGTAGTGCGAGGCAAGATGGTTTCTGCATAGGGTGGCTTGCACCGAGCCAGTTGAAGTGGAAATCCGGCATCCTCCGTAACCATGGGAAAACCGATGTCTTCTAGACGCGGAAATACGCGGAACAAACGCGAATTATCGCAGAAAGAGAACGAGTCGGTGAAAGACCTCTCTATGAGAGGTAAAATAAGGTGGCACCGCGGATACGTATCCCGAGTTTATCGAAGGAGAATCCCGCCCTTGTTGCGCAATTTTCTTGCGCGTCAAGGGCGGGATTTTGCATTATGCGGAGCCCAGTACATTAAAAACACAATGAAAGGTATTGATATGAAAACCAACGAACAAATTACTGATGCGAAGTTGAAGGAAAACAATCTGCCGACTCTTAATTGGCGGAGGATATCAAAAGCCGTGCGACAGTATGCTTGGCCCGATATGGTGGATGAATGTCCTGCCGTGCTCAAGGATTTAACATGTATTGCCGAACTATGCGGGAGTCATTCTGTGGGCAGGAAAAAACTGCTCGCATTATCAAAATCACTCTTAAATCCTGAAAGAAAAGTTGTGTGTCCTATTTGTCTTGATACACACGATCTTGTATCACCGGGAAATGTTCCTCTCTTAGTGAAAAAACATGAACAGTTCCTCTGCGCGCTCTTTGAGCGCATTGGGAGCCTGCCGGTTGTTATGAGTGTCCCAACTCATGAGGCTGTTGCTACATCTGGGCGTGCCACGGAAATAGTTGCAACAGTAAATGAGTATGTGCGGCACAGGGGATGGTGTGCCCACGCGATGCATGAGCTATTCCCAGATATTGCCGAGCGGGAAACTTTCTGGGTGAGGGAATTACAGAATGCAGATAGTACGCAAAGGCGTCTTCGCGATTTTGCGCGCAAACGTCGAGAATCTGGCGTCTATCTCCACAGGAGTCCGGGGGTTTCGGCGGATGAGACGGTGACGTTGACGCTTAGAACAAGCGCACAGTACCTCGCTCTTGGCGAGTCAATCAAAACCTCTAATTGGATCGTTTGCAATCATACCACCCTCAATCTCGCTTGGTACAGCCGGGTCGGTGCGGCTCTGCTACATAACCCAGTTTATTTGTACTAACGAGATGACAGCCTGACAGATTTTGTCTCGGGTTCATTCACACAAGTTCTTTGCGAAAGGAAATAGTATGGAGAAAAAAACACCTGTTTGTAAGAGTTGCGCCATCCCCCTTCGGTACGACAGTACTATTGGGGACCATGACCCTGTCGAGGTATATATCTGCACACGTTGCGGCTTCACGAGTTTTCTCGCGACTTTTTCGTTTCGCCCCCAAGCCCTAAGGGCATCTGGAGCTGGGGACGCTGCAGGAAAATTTTTCTGCATGAGCCGTGGGGTGGGGCACCGATTGTGAAGTTTGCCCAGCCTGCGGAAAAAAGTTAAGCCGTCAATAGTCAAGCACCGTAATTTTCTTACGGTGCTTTTTTATTGCCTAGCTCGCCCCAACACTAATTTTACTGACCTTAGAACATCCTCTGTTGCACCTTTGCCACACCAACAAGCGTAACCAGTAAATCTATGTTTTGGTGAAATTAGTGCGGGGGCGAGTGAGCGGTCTGTAGAAGTCTGGCTTCTACAGACCCGAGTGAACGACGCGAACAAATGGTTTAGAACCCTTTACTTGAGGATTTTGGAGACTTTGCGATACACGAGGTAGCTTGAGGAAAATGCGGCAAGCACGACTCCTGCGACGAGAAGCCACGGGGAAGTGTCGAAATACTTGTCGGCATAGCGTCCAATGAGTGCGAACACGACAAGCGGAATCGCGATTTGCCAGCCCAATTCCCACGCCAGCGCCCACGCTCTAAATGTATTATTTTGCTCCTGTTTTTGTTCCGGCGTTTGTTCCATACGATTGTTCCCTAGGGTAGCATAAAAAAGGCCACAGATGAAAATTATGTACATTATGCTATTATATTAGCCATTATGGAGCGAACACATATTGGCAAGCTAAAAGAGAAAGTTGGGGCTGAAGTCAAAATCGCGGGCTGGATTGATATCCGGCGCGACCACGGCAAGCTTATTTTCCTTGATATCCGCGATGCGTCGGGAAAAGTGCAGGCGGTAGCTCTACCGAGCCATGCCGAAGCGCACAAGGCGGCAAGCACGGTCCGAACGGAGTGGGTTATTGAGGCGACAGGAAAGATAAATGAGCGTCCCGAAAAGATGATGAACAAAGAGGAACCTAACGGCGCGATTGAGCTTGAACTGTTGTCACTTTCCTTCTTGAATGAAGCAAAAACGCCGCCATTTGATGTGCGCGGCGACGGAAAAGAAATTGGCGAAGAATCTCGTCTTGAATATCGGTATGTTGATTTGCGCCGTCCGCGAATGCAGAAAAACATTCGCAATCGCGCCAAAGTAACGCAGTTTGTACGAAACGAATTCACCAAACGCGGATTTGTCGAGATTGAAACCCCACTTCTTTCCGCGACGACGCCGGAAGGTTCGCGCGATTATGTTGTTCCGTCAAGACTTGATAGAGGGAAATTCTATTCTCTTCCGCAGTCACCGCAACAGTACAAACAACTTCTCATGACCGCGGGCTTTGAAAAATATTTCCAGTTTGCGCGTTGTATGCGCGATGAGGATACGCGCGGAGACAGGCAGCCCGAATTCACACAGCTCGATATGGAGATGAGTTTTGTTTCTCGTGAAGATGTTATGGCGGTGAACGAGGAAATTTTTATCAATCTGGTAAAGGCGATTTATCCTGAAAAAAAGATACAAGAGATTCCTTTCCCACGGCTTTCATATAAAGAAGTTATGAAAAAATACGGCGTAGACAAGCCCGATTTGAGAAAAGATAAAAGTGACCCAGATTTACTTGCGTTTCTTTGGGTAATCGATTGGCCGTTTTTTGAGAAAGACGAAGAGACTGGCGGGTGGACATTCACGCACAATCCTTTTTCGGCACCAGTACCAGAACATATGAGCGATTTGCTGGCGAAGAAAAACATTCCGGATATTTTAACGACACAGTATGACGTGGTGATGAGTGGAAATGAGATCGGTGGCGGAAGCATTAGGAATCATCGGCCGGAGGCGCTCAAGGCCGTTTTCCAAATTATGGGTTATGAGGACGACAGAATAGAGCGTAATTTCGGACACATGCTTCTCGCGCTCGGTTCGGGCACCCCGCCGCATGGCGGCATCGCGTGGGGGTTTGATCGCCTTATGATGCTTTTGGAAAACGAACCCAACATTCGCGAAGTGATGGCATTTCCGAAAACCGGCGAGGGACGCGATTTAATGATGGATGCGCCATCGGACATTGATCCGAAACAACTCAAAGAACTCGGTATAAAAATAGAGAAGAAAAACTCGTAGCGTGTAGCGTGTAGCGTGTAACTCGAATCGTGGTGATTATTTGCGACTGCCTTTGGCAGGCGAACAATAAAACCCCGCTCGTCCATATCCACGTAGACAAGCTCGCGGGGAATTCTGCGTGCGGAAATAAAAATAACCCCGCCCAGCCAGCGGCTAGACGGGGTTGTATGGCAAGGGAGGACTTGTGGGAGCCCTCCCAGTCTGATCAGCGTTTTTCTCGAACATCCCATTCCCACAGCGCAGTGTAATCATCTTTTTGATTTTGTCAATCTCCGCGCAACAAAAAATGTGGTATAATTCGCTACTGTGAAAAAGGTCTTAATCATTATGTTTTCTGCCGTTATTCTGGTCATCGTTGCTTGGTTTTTTCGAGATTATCTGGTATCAAAGCCAGTCGTTACGGATTTTGAATCATGTGCGCAGGCAGGGAATCCGGTTATGGAAAGCTATCCGCGCCAGTGTAAGACGCAGGACGGCAGAAGTTTTGTAGAACCGATTGCGAAAGATTTGTCGGATACGATTGTAGTCGATACTCCTAAATCTGGCGATATTGTGACGAGTCCAATTCATATAACCGGGAAAGCGCGTGGGAACTGGTTCTTTGAGGCATCGTTTCCAATTGAGCTGGTTGAGGATGTTTCCAACGAAGTGCTTGCACGTGGCATTGCCACAGCAAAGGGCGAGTGGATGACAGCGGAATTTGTTCCATTCCAAGCCGAACTAGTATTTAATTTCCCAAACCGAACGATGGCGGTGACTTCAGGTAGACTTGTCTTGAAAAAAGATAATCCTTCAGGCATACCGGAATATGACGATAGCATCTCTATCCCGGTGGCGATTGATATTGCAAGCTCTAATATTTCTATGTGCAGAGTAACCGGCTGCAGCGGGCAAATTTGTTCGGATAAAGAAGTCATCACGACGTGCGAATATCGAGCCGACTACGCATGTTACAGTTTGGCCAAGTGCGAGCGGCAGATTGATTGGCAATGTGGGTGGACAAAAACCCTGCAATTCAGTCAGTGTTTAACAAAAGGAATTATTACCGACACAGACCCAGACCATCCAATGTAGAATGAACAGTCTTAAATCTGTTAGTCAGAAGTTATCTCGAGGTCGGATTGGCGTGATTCCGACCGACACTATTTACGGGCTTGTTTGTTCTGCGCTCAATCCGGATTCGGTGGAGCGTTTATATCGCATCCGCAAGCGCGACACGAGCAAGCCGTGCATAATTCTGATTTCCGGTATCGATGACTTAGGAAAATTCAATATCAAAACAACAAAAGAGCTTGTACATGCTTTAGACAGGGTTTGGCCCGGCGCAGTCAGTGTGATACTGGATTGCCACGACGAACAATTTGCACATTTGCACAAAGGTACAAAGACACTCGCGTTCCGAGTGCCCGGAAACGATGAATTGCGTGATTTGTTGAAAAAGACGGGTCCTTTGCTTGCACCAAGCGCGAATCCGGAGGGGAAATCGCCGGCGACGAGCGCGGCGGAAGCCAAAAAATATTTTGGGAAAGAAGTTGATTTTTATATTGATGGCGGGGAATTGGTCGGCCAGGCATCGACACTCGTAAAATACGAAGACGGAAAATTTATCACACTCCGCGATGGTTTGGTAAAGGTGGAAGCCTAATTTCAACACCAAACTATTTTGCGCCTATATTTTCACATACACTGATTCTACGCGGTCGCGTAGAATCAGTGTATGTTTGAAATTTGCGTGGATTTGCGTATGATTGAACAATGAAACCGAAAAATACCTCTTGGGACGCTGTGGCGAACTGGTACGATTCACTCG
>CAYJSB010000001.1:10311-31348 GCA_964372805.1 uncultured Candidatus Saccharibacteria bacterium
ATGAAACCGAAAAATACCTCTTGGGACGCTGTGGCGAACTGGTACGATTCACTCGTAATGGACGATGAAAGTTACCAGCAAGAAGTCATTTTACCCAATTTTTTGCGGCTTGCCGGGGATGTGCGGGGTAAGCGCGTTTTGGATGTTGCTTCAGGGCAAGGTTTATTTTCGCACGCGCTTGCAAAAGCGGGAGCTACAGTAACCGGAATAGAACTCTCGCCGGAACTGGTAAATATTGCGCGTAAAAGCGCGATGAAGGGTGAAAATTTTATTGTCGGCAACGCCGAGAAGTTTCCATCGGAGATAAAAAGCGGCGGATACGACCTTGCTCTTTGCGTTCTTGCGCTTCAAAATATAAAAAATCTAGACGCCGTTGTTTCGGAAGCTTCGCGCGCGCTCGCGCCTCGCGGCAGATTTCTCATCGTGCTCAACCATCCCTGTTTTCGCATTCCCAAACGGTCTGCGTGGGGATATGATGAAGAACAAAAAATACAATACCGCCGGTTGGATGGGTACCTCTCAGAATCGAGCGCCGATATTGTCGCGCACCCGGGGAGAGCCAAAAGTCAAAAGACGGTTTCGCTCCACCGACCGCTCCAACTGTATTTCAAGTCCTTTGTAAAATACGGATTTGCCGTAGAACGGCTTGAAGAGTGGATTTCGAACAAAACAAGCGAATCCGGTCCGCGGAAAATTGCCGAAGATAACGCCCGAAAAGAGCTTCCTCTTTTTCTGTATCTTGGCCTAGTTAAGCCACGCTAGTGGGTATCGATTTTTGCGACTTGACAGGGTTGTTGCGTCTGGTGTATAATATCGCCAGTAAATAGCTCATTTACAAGACCAACGCAAGCTCGCCATAGCTTTGAGTTGCTTACACTCGTAAGCGTTTCAGAGCTATGGCGATGCGACAATAGTGTTGTCGCCTACCCTCAACGAACTGCTATCGCAGGGGATAGCGCAACATAGGAGCACCTATGAGTAATGCATTATTCGGTCAAGCAGTCCATACACTGACCATCATCAACCAGCAGGAGTTGACTCTGGATGATCTTCGAGTTCTCCATGACGGGTACCTCGCGGATCTGGTCTCGGCAATTAAACTTGGAACCTTGCCGAATCGAGCCGAGTATCGCAAGATACTAGGACTTCCGGTCACAGAAAAAAATGTCGGTGCGGCACTCGCGCTACAGAGCCTCACTGTGAACTACGATCTGTCACTGGAGGCCATGATTCAATCTGGTCGTTACGATTGGGTAAACTCGGACATCACCGCTGAACGGTTCCCGCTCAACGGCATAGGCACGCAAAAGTTTGAGTACAAACTCTTTTACTTCGGGCGGGATATCTCATCGAAAAAGGTTGTCTATGCCATCGAAACCGAAGATAAGTGCAACCCATGGAGTCCAGCGAAGATTGAACACTTGCTTGCTTTCGGAGTGCAAAAACCCGAAGAGCAACGCAAGTACCCGATTGTTGGCCTGGGCTCCGTCTGCGAGGTCCGCGGCCACCGCCGTGTGGCGTTCCTCGGTCGGGACGCTGTGGAGCGGAACCTGCGCCTGTCTTGGTGGGACGGGGCTTGGCCTGGCGACTGGCGGTTCCTCGCCGTTCGCAAGGTCTCTGGTGCTTGATTCTTGGGATTTATCCCTTGGAATCTTGGACACTTATTTACCCGCGTGTAGCAATGCTACATGCGGGTTTTTTGTTTCCAGATTTTGCTATACTAATGCTGGCAAATGAAAAATCCACGGTTACGGCTTTGGGTAATTTGCCCGCAACCCGTGCAGTGAGAATTCGAATGGTTACGGCTATTCGGAGCGTGCTACACGGTTGTTCTCAAAAATCAGAGACAGTTGGTATGAAATGCTCGGTGATACAAAAGATCACAAAGACGCGATAGCCCTAAGAGTATTCGAGGGGTGGTGGGATGGACGGTATTTCATACAAGGCTCCGTCTGCGAGGTCAACGGCAACCGCAATGTGGCGTACCTCAATCGGAACGATGTGAAGCGGAACCTGAACCTGAATTGGTGGGACGATGATTGGAATGGCAACTATCGGTTCCTCGCCGTTCGCTACTCTTTCTGTTTCTCCCGAGAGTAATTTCCGGGAGTTTTGTTTATGAGTTGGCGTTTCCAGCCACCAAGCATTTTCCCAATTTCTACAAATCGCTGCCCTAGATCGGCGTATTTGTTAGTATCAAGCGCTCCGATATCCCACGCGAGTTGCAGGAGTAGTTTCAACAAATCAACGCGAGCAATGGCGCGGTCAAGCACCGGAATTTTCTGCGAGGTATGGGTGTAACTTGCAAGAAAACAGAACTCAATAGCATCGAGAAACACGCCGTCTATTTTTGAGCCCAACGTAAATCGATGTGCTTTGGGGAAGTGTACGAGATATTGCTGCCAGACCCCGTAGGCATCTTTAAGTCTCAATACGACTGGAATAAGACTGGGTCCTTGAAAATTTGTCGGGGGGGGGGGTACTCTTAGAAGAATGAACCGTGTTCAATTGGGTCATGGTAGCTATCAGACTATCATTTCTATAGAGAATTTGCTCGCCGCGTGGCGGGAGTTTCTTAAGGGCAAGCGAAACAAAAAAGATGTGCAGGAATTTCAATATACGCTCCTTGATAACATCGTGGCACTGCACGCTGATTTAAAAAATAAGACCTACAAGCACGGAACGTATCACGCGTTTGGAATTTCTGACCCAAAACCACGGAGCATCCACAAAGCCTCTGTGCGGGACCGTCTTCTGCATCGTGCCATCTATCGGGTGTTGTGCCCATTTTTCGATAGGAAATTCATCTCTGATTCCTATTCATGCAGAAAGGGAAAAGGAACGCACCGAGCAACAGCGAGATTTCGCCGATTCGCGTACCTTGCGAGCGAGAGGCACACCAAGACGGTGTGGGTTTTGAAATGTGACGTCCGTAAATTTTTCGCTTCTATAGACCACGGTGTGCTTATGGGTATTCTTAAAACTTACATTGCGGATAACGATGTTCTTTGGTTAGTTGGTAACGTGGTCGAGAGTTTCCATAGCATGCAACAAAACAAAGGGTTGCCGCTCGGAAATCTTACCTCGCAACTTCTCGTGAATGTGTACATGAATGAATTTGACCAATTTGCAAAACATAAACTCAAGTTGCAACATTACATTCGGTATGCTGACGACCTCGTTATTCTTTCGCAAGACAGAGAATGGCTGGTGAGTATGTTGGTGCTAGTCGGAGAATTTTTATCGAACAAATTATGTCTTCACCTACATCCCGATAAAATCCACATTCAGACAATTGCTTCGGGGGCCGATTTTCTTGGATGGGTGCTCTTTCCATCTCATCGAGTCCTGCGCACCACAACGAGACGAAGAATGATGCGAAAACTTGCTTGTTCCACATCTGAAGCCGTACGAGTTTCTTATGTTGGATTGCTCACTCATGGGAATACATGGCAACTTCGGCAACAGATTGCGCAAAGATAACGGTCGATATCGGGGCTCGTTCTTATGTCTTAGCCTGTGAGCGAGGAATCTCTTTTGCCAGAGCATTGCGAAAGGTACTTTGAAATTCAAGGAGTTGAATAGAAAATTGCATCTGTTTGACCGAGCTCTCGGGAGTTATGCAATTTCCGTATATGAAACGACTATGAATTTCAAGCGCCGAAGCACCTCGCTCTGCAAAAGAGGAATCCGAGCGTAGCTATCACAGTTGATTTTATCTCCTAGATGTGTCGCAGTGTAGTTTTTTGAGTTATGCACACTTGAAAGACCATTTTGCCTATATATAATTCTCTGCATTAGAAATTAATAGTTGCGCATTGCGCGCCAAACCAAAGATTATGATGCATTATGTGTGCGCCGGAGATTGCGGCGGAGAAGCGGAGCGGCCCGGGGTTTGCGAGAGCGGAGGATGCAGTAAAGAAGGCCAGCCGCTTGCCGAATGCGATTGCGGCGACGGTATACATAAGGGTGTTGCGCGTGTGGCTGAAGATCCGGATATAGAGAGCATGGATGACGAGGACAATCTCTAGCCGGAAAACAGAAAGTAGATTGCAGAAAAACGCGCGGATTGAACCCGCGCGTTTTAATATTCAGTTTTATCAGACGGATGGTATTAAAGAGTGTCTTTCAAAAACAGCGAGCGAAATGCTCCGTAGAACATGATGCATGCCAAAATAACGAAAAGATATTGGATGCCGATAAACGGTATCAGCACTGTCGCTATTATTGCCGAGACGATGTACGCCCATGATCGCGTTGTGCGGAAGATTCCTATGAGCGATACGTCTTTGTCGCTGACTTGCTTGAAGAAATATGTTTCGCTCATCACTTCTACAGATGCTGCTCCGATACGGCTCGCAAACAACAAAGCTGTCCAGATCAGAACGTTTGCAGATATTACGAAGGTCATGGAGCCAGCGGCAATTGCCATAATGAGAAATCCGACGACAAGAAGTTCTTTTTCGCCAAGCCAGCGGTCAGCAAGAATTCCAAGTGGCCTTTGTATAAGTACGAACGGCAGGAGCATGACCGAGAACATTAGCGCGATTGAATGCCAGCTGAAGCCGATATAATTATGCAGATAGAGCGGAGTATAAATAATCATCCACGCGTAGAAAAATTGAAGCAAAAAGTTCAAGATATACACGCCGATGAGATTTTTGTTTTTTGTCGCTACGTTGAAGAGCTTAAATGTCGGCATGTTTTTGTAATCCGGGTCATGGAATCTCCTGAAATTGAGCCGGATGAGGAAGAGAATCGGCAGTGCCGACAGCGCTGCAAGCAAAAATACCAGAGTATATTGTGTTTCGCTTAGTGCGAATGAGTTGATGAGCTGTGCGACGATCCACGCGCCGCTGATGCAGACGAGGTAGGTTCCGCGGATGCCGCCGGTGATTTTATTGGCCGAGGAATGTTCGAGGAAGATATCCAGATTGAAACCAAATGTTGCAAGCGAGACGGCATTTACGATGAATAGTGCGATAACTAGAAACGGAATGTCGAGAACGGCGAATAGTACGGTGGTAACAATCACAAGTGCCAGGGCAAGAGATGATACGCGAAAGTTTCCATAGTACCGCAACAGTTTGGGTAGTTTTGAGAATGCCCATATGATAGCGAGAGATCCAAGTGCGAATATAATGCCGACCGATTTCTCAGGGAAGAATTGGCTTAAAAACGAAGAATAAATGTAAGCAGGAAGGGCGGCGTTTAGTCCGAGCAGGAAGCCCAAGAAATAAATAAGGCGCAAAGAATGCGTGCGTTTTGTAGATTCTAATGTCTCTTGCGTAGGCATCGGATTATATACCTATGATAACTGGGATAACAATTGGACGCTTTGCAGTTTTTTGGAGGAGGAATCGGCTGACATTGTCGGTGACTTGGTCTTTCACATACTCGAAATCAATAGGACGCATTCTGACAGTTATGTCTTCAATCGTCTTCTTGATGATAAGGCGCGTTTCGGAAAGCAACTGTTGCGATTCTCGAAGGTATACGAATCCGCGCGAGATGATGTCCGGCGATTTTTTTAGGCGTCCGTTTGTGACGCTTACTGACGCGATTATAACGAACATTCCGTCTTGCGCGAGCATCTGCCGGTCGCGGAGTACCACCTCCTGCACGTCGCCGATCGAGAAGCCATCCACAAGAATAAGCCCCGAGGGCGCTTTCTCCTTCCGCACCGATATTTTCTTTCCGCTCGGGTCTATTTCTATGATTGAGCCGTTATCCGGTACGACGATGTTCTCTTTGGGCACGCCGAGGGACTGCGCTAGCTCGGCGTGCTGGCGAAGCAGATAGTGGTAGCCGTGCACCGGCATGAAGAATTTGTACTCAATCTGTTCATGTATCCACTTCAACTCTTCGCGATTGCCGTGTCCGGACGCATGTACGTCCGAATCAAGATAAGTAATGACTCTTGCCTCGGAGCGGTAGAGATTGTCCTTCAATTTCACCACCGCGTTGTAGTTGGTTGGGATGATTGAGGACGAGAGGATGATGGTGTCGGTGGGGTGGAGACGGATTTGCTTGTGGGTCTTGTTGGCGATGCGGGAGAGTGCCGCGAACTCTTCGCCCTGCTGTCCGGTGACGAACATGATGATGCGATCTGGGGGATAGTCATCAATCTTGTCGATCGCGATGATGTTCTCGGTCTCCAAGAGCTTCAGTGTCCGGATGATCTCGAGGTTCGTTTTCATGCTCCGGCCCTCAACTGCCACTTTCTTGCCGAGCCGGTCGGCGATCTTGATGATTGAAACAATACGTTCCACTTGCGACGCGAACGTAGAGATGATCATGCGTCCGCGCGTTGCGCGCATGATTTTCTCGATATTCGCGATTACCGTGCTCTCGGAGAGCGAGAAGCCGTGTTTTTCAATGGACGTGGAATCCATGGTCAACAGGAGTACCTTTCTTCCCTTGAAGCGTGAATACTGCTCTATTTCTTCCTCCGTAGGTTTTCCGTCCACGTTGTCAACGCGCACATCTTCCACGAATACTATTTCGCCGATAGGCGTTTTTATTATAAGTCCCATGGAATCCGGAATAGTATGCGATATCGGGAACGTCTCGACTGACATCGTATCGCTTATGCGAACAGTTTCTTCTTTGCCGAGTGTTTTTACGTCAAGAGGTGCGAGATGCGCGAATTCCTCCTGCCGTTTTTGTATCATAATTGCCCCGAATTGCCGAGAATATATCGGCGGGTTGCCGATTAATGGCATGATATACGGAATTCCCCCTATGTGATCAAGGTGCCCGTGCGTGATGAAAACGCCGCGTATTTTTTCCGTGCGCTCCTCGAGGTATTTTGTGTTTGGAAGAATATAATCGATTCCGGGCGTTCCTTCTTCCTTGAACTGAAGACCGATATCGACAACGATTATGTCGTTCTTGTATTCAATCGCAGTCATATTGCGCCCGATTTCCTCAACGCCGCCAAGCGGAACGATGCGGATGGAGTTGCCGACAGGCGGTATTTTCATCGCTTCAGCCGACCTGTTTTTTAATAGGTGAGGCGACATCGCGCGCGGAGCGTGACTTTGTTGAGGACGGCGGTTTTTTTTCGATTGCCGGTTTGGCGCGGCGAATGGCTTTTGGAATTTAGGAAGCTGGGCATGAAATACTCGGCGATGAGATTGGGGAGATGTTTGGCCCGAATGAACTTGCCTTACCTGTTTTTCATTCATAAATTAGGATGAAATTGATGCTAATAAATTAATAATAATTTTAATTTCTTTTATTGAGCTTTTTGCGGGACGGATTCCGTAGCGAATATTTTCCATACGCGGTCAGTTTCGGTATACCAGTTTGCCACGTTTATAAAACGATCGGAAGGTATCGTTATAATACTTGTATTTATCCAATGGACATCTTTTGAAAGTGTGTAAATGAATTCGGGAGAGTACACAAAAATTGCTGGCACATCCTGCTCTATAACTCTTGCCAATTCCTGATACTTCGCGATTCGGTCAGGATAAGTGCCAATCGTCCGTGCCTGCTCCAAAAGTTTATCGGCTGTTATGCTAGTGTAAAGAGCGACATTGAGGCCTGGGTCGTTTCTTTGCGATGAATGCCAGAAAGCGAACAAGTCCAAATCACGACCTATAATTTCACCGAAGAAGAGCGCGTCGTATGAACGCGGCCTGATTACGTTTTGATTCAAGTCACTTGTGTCAAAAAAATTCAAAGTCACTTTTGCCCCGATTTTTTCCCAATCTTCCTGAATTATTTTTGCCGCCGCTTTCAACTCGTCGGTGTTTGCCGTTGCGATAGAAAATTCAAGCCGCACCACTTGTTTTTTGACTACTTTTTCCATAACGCCGTCGTCCTTGTTCGGTATCCAGCCGTTGCGTGTAAGCATGGCTCGGGCTTCCTCCGTGCTTGAAGCTACTGTTCCGAGATGTATTGGCGTACTTGTGGAGTTTCCGAATAAAGTTGGCGGCAGGGGATTATATATAGCGATGCCGTAACCGCTTAGAACTTCACTGACGATCCGTTCGCGGTCGAGCGCTTGTGAGAGCGCTTTGCGAATCTCAAGATAAGTAAACGCCGGTACTTTACTTTGGTTTAAAAATACGGCAAACACCCTCGGAAGAGAGACGCTTTCAACTCGCACGCCGAGCGCTTTTAAAGCTAGGGCGCGATATGGAGAGATCGAATTCATGTTGCTGATTTCTCCTCGTTCATACGCGCTGATTAAATCGTTCTCACTTTTGTAAAAAGTTAGGATGATGCGATTAAGGTGGGCCTCGCCGAGTGCAAAGTCTTCAAAAGGGACCAGTGTGTATGAGAGAGGTATGCCACCGCCTGAACGTTTTATACTTTTTATCTTGTAAGGCCCGGAGCCTATCGGTTCTATATTGTATTGGCTGAAAGTAAATTGTTCAGCATCGACGTTTTTCCAAATGTGTTCAGGAAGAATTCCAAGAGTTGTGTTTTCAAGAAATGGAGGATATGGCTGTTTGAGCTTTACGACAACGGTGCGCGCATCCGTTTTTTCCACCGACACGCCGTCCCAATTTGCTCGCCTCGGGCTTTTAAGGTTTTGGTCTTGTGCTTTTTTAATGGTGAAGATGACATCGTCGGCAGTTATTGGAAAGTCATCTTGAAATGTAATGCCTTCTCGGAGTTTGAATGTATATTCAAGTCCATTTTCCGACAGAGAGTAGCTTTCCGCAAGGTCAGGAATGAGCAATCCGTCGTTTCCAACACGCATAAGTCCAGAGTATATAAGCGCCGTAAGATCTCTGTCTGCGTCAGAAATAGCAAGAAGTGGATTAATGAAGCGCGGTATGCCGATGATGCCTTCGGTGGCAGTTCCGCCGCTTGCCGGTATTGGAATTGTTAGGGCTTCGTTTAAATCAACAACAAGTGAAAACGCCGATGCTGCGAACACGATTGAAAGCAAAAAAAAGATAAGCCTTTCCGTTAAGGACATTCTAAGAAGCGCCCCAGCGGCCTTTTCAAGGCCGCTGATGCGATATTTTTTTTCGGATAGATTTTTTAACTGTTCAATAGCCACGAACGTGTTTCCGAGGCAAAGGCAATAGTGCCAAGCTTCTTTTAGTTTCTCTTATATTTTTATTGCAGAAGAAGTGTCGCAATCGCGGTAATGGCGAACAATACGCCAAGTGTCACGGTTCCGATGAAGAGAATGCGTTCGGCACCTCTGCGTGCGTGGAAAAATGAGCTGAAATTAGAGCTGTCGCCGAAAGCTCCGCCAAGTCCGGCCGAAGAGCGCTGCAAAAGCACGGCCGATATAAGCAGAACGGAGAGTACGATTTGCACGTACGGCAGAATAGGGATTATTGATTGCATTGGGGAAAGTATAGCAAAGTTGTACTGTGTGTGCAAATGGGTGGGAAGTGTGGAGTGGTTAGTTGCCACGCTTAAGAAACAATTTACGCGTTTATCGTATACGACAAGTATCGTATAACATATCCTGTAGCGTATCGCATACCACAAGTATCGTATAACATATCCTATATCGTATCGTATACGACAAGTATCGTATAACATATCCTGTAGCGTATCGCATACGACAAGGAGCCACACCATACACCAGTTTGTTGCTATAGCAACAAACTGGTGTATGGTGTCATGTTGGTGTACTGGTGAGAGATAATACGGCTATTATTGCAGGGTCAATCCAAACAGGGAGCGTAGGTTTTTGTCGTACTCAAGCGACTCCACAATCATGTAGAGTATATCCTTGCCGATTTTGAAGTCGGCTTTCAGAAAAGTAATCAAGTCTTCACAATCATAAGGATAGATCCAAACACTGTCTTGCAAGCGGACGAAGCCAATAGTAGATAGTGTCCGCCTGACTTTCTCACGCAACGTTTTTCGTTCTTCCCGTATATCAAAAATCAGCACTCGCCACTTTCCATCCCACCGGCGGGGTTTCTTTAACTTGAAGTCCGCAGTTTCCAAACGACGCAATTCGCGCTCTCCTTGCGGTGTGAGGCGCAAGAATTTTCCGTCATAGTGCAATAATCCGCGCTCAATTAACCTGTCGCGCGACCTTGAAACTGTTTCTCTTTGCCGTTTTGTCGGCAACATGCCGAGTTTGCCCATCGCGCCAATTACGTTCGGCGCAACGAGAGCAACGCCTATCAATCCGGCTACTGCCACAGCGCCGAGGATCATTTTCTGCAGCTCCCTTCGCCTACTCAGTCTCTTTGATTGTGTTTCAAGTTTACCCATTGATAGTGTTTCTTTTTGTAACTGGCTCATCGAGCCGGTTGGTTATAGGTATCTCCAGTATACGCCAGTTTGTTGCTATAGCAACAAACTGGCGTATATGGATAAATAGAAAGGGGTAAAAGAGGGGAAAGAGGCAAGCTCGGTTCACGAAACATGTAGCACTTGCCAGCCCAAATTTTGCTTCGCAAAATTTGGGCTGGTGAATAGCATGTAACAGAGGCAGGGGAAAAAAGAAAAGCCCCGTCGCGTTTGCGCGGGGCTCGATTTCTTCATGGCTACCGTTTTGGTTTGGGCCCCGCAGCTTCAGCCTCTGCTCCTAAAGTTAAGAGATCATCAACTTCTACGGCGTGGTAACATATGGCTTTTGCGGGTCCTTCCCTGACGACGACTTCAATTAGCGTGTCTGAATCCAGCAAATTGATTCCAACAAACTGCCAATCAGTTTGCCCCCTGTGTGTCCAATAATCGGCGCCATGAATCAGTTTCTTAATCAATGGCGGAATATTTGACATATTCAGCTCCTTTCCATTTCACATCGGTTTTTTACCGAGTTTACTGTATGCAACCTATCATGTATACTCTCTATAGTCAAGTGGCGCCGGGAAGGGCTCGTCCGTATAATGAACCGCGCATTTATTACTTATTATTAGCATGCTTCAAAAAGCAAGATTTATCTTGGTTTGAGGCCAATTTTTAGATTATGAAAAAAGAGACAAGTAAAAAATCCATGCCCGTGCGTGCAGGGTCGGGCATTAAAGTTAAGCCGCTCGCCGACCGCGTGCTCATAAAAGAGACAGATAAGGAGGGTGGAGGCAAGACGAAATCAGGCATTATCATTCCCGAGACGGTAAAGGAAGATAAGGGTTCAAAACGCGGAACAGTTGTCGCGGTGGGCGAAGGTCGCATTGAAGACGGCAAGCGTATCCCTGTTTCCGTGTCGGTTGGAAACACCGTTTTATTCCAGTGGGGTGATGAAATAAAAATTGGCGGCGAGGAATATTTCATCGTCAGCGAATCCAACATTATTGCAATTGTTAAATAATTACTTACTACTAACTACTTTCTACTTTCTATGAGCAAAATTATCAAATACAATGAAGATGCGCGACGGGCACTACTCCGCGGGGTGGAAGCCGTTTCAAATGCAGTAAAGATTACTATCGGTCCGCGTGGAAGAAACGTCGTTCTTGATAAAGGGTATGGAGGTCCGACTATCACAAATGACGGCGTCTCAATCGCAAAAGAAATAACGCTTAAGGACAAATTTGAAAATATGGGCGCGGAGATTATCAAGGAAGTCGCGGAAAAAACGAACGACAACGCCGGCGACGGCACAACGACTTCTGTTATTTTGACACAGGCAATTGTTTCCGAAGGATTGCGCCAAACTGCAATGGGGGTGAACGCCATGAGCGTTCGGCATGGTATTGAAATCGCGGCATCAAAGGTAGTTGACGCGCTCAAGGCGTTGGCCAAGCCCATCAAAGCGAAAGAAGAGATAAGGCAGGTTGCGACCCTTGCGGCCGAGTCGGAAGAGATGGGGAAAATTATCGCCGACACTATAGATAAGGTTGGAAAAGACGGCGTGGTAACCGTGGAAGAGGCGCAGACTTTCGGCATTGATTCGGAAGTTGTTGAAGGTATGGAATTTGATAAAGGATTCGTGTCGCCGTATATGATTACGAATCCGGAGCGCATGGAGGCGGAATATCATGACCCGCTAGTTTTGGTTACCGACAAAAAGATTTCCGGCATTAAGGAAGTTTTGCCGCTTTTGGAAAAGATCGCGCAGACCGGAAAGAAGGACCTTGTTATTATCGCCGAAGACGTGGAGGGCGAGGCGCTTGCGACATTTATCGTCAACAGGCTTCGCGGTAATTTCAACGTGCTTGCGGTGAAAGCGCCGGGATACGGCGACCGCAAGAAAGAATTGCTCGGCGATATCGCCGTGACGATTGGAGCAAAAGTAATTTCGGAAGAACTCGGAGTTAAGCTTGAAAATGTCGATCTTAATGTGCTTGGCAAGGCGGCGCGCGTTATCGCGAATAAAGATAAAACAATTCTTGTCGGCGGAAAGGGCAAGAAAGCGGACATAGACGCGCGCGTGGCACAACTCAAAAAACAGCGCGAAGACATAACTTCAAAATACGATATAGAGAAGATAGACGAGCGTATCGCGAAATTGACCGGCGGAGTGGCGGTTATACGAGTTGGCGCGGCGACAGAGACGGAAATGAAATACTTGAAATTAAAGATTGAGGATGCGGTGAACGCGACAAAAGCGGCTATTGCGGAAGGCGTTGTCGCGGGCGGAGGGGTAGCGTTTATCAAAGCATCGCAAAAAGTCGCCGAATGGCTTAAAAACGAAAAGGCGAAAGGGAAAGCGCATGGCCGCGAATTTGAAATCGGATTCAATATTGTTTTGAAATCCCTTGAATCGCCCCTGCGCCAGATTGCGATTAATGCGGGTAAAGACGATGGCTCGGTTATCGTTGATAAGATTCAGCGTGGGAGGGGGAACATGGGCTATGACGCACTCAAAGATGAAATTGTTCCGGACATGCTTGTTGCCGGAATCATTGATCCGGTGAAGGTGACGCGGAGCTGTATACAGAACGCGGCGTCCGCGGCGGCGATTCTTTTGACGACCGAAGCGGCGATTGCGGATGAACCGAAAGATGAGAAGTCTCCTGTTGGCGGCGCGCCTGGGATGGGCGGGTATGACATGTAGAGTTGTGTAGCGTATAGCTCTTGCCCGCCTAAGTTTTGCTCCTGCAAAATTTTGGCGGGTGAATAACGTGTAACGTAAGAGAAGCTGCCCGCGGTTCGCAAAGCGAACCGCGGGCAGCTGTCTTAACCATAGGAACGAGTCTAGCCGTTTTGAAAGCCTTGCATAGCGGCGGAGCGAGCAGAGAAGAATTCAGTAGAATTCATTCGTGCTTTCAAAACGGCTGGGCGAGCGACAATCCACAAGTCGGATTGCGGCGGTTTTCTGTTGTTGTACAATTAACTCATGCCAAAACGAGAAGGAGATAAAGTTGCAGTGGTGCTTCTCCTGTCTGTCGGCTTGATAGTCGGTCTGTTCGTACTCGGAGCCGGGTACGCGTACGGGTTGCTTTAATCAAGCGATGATAGAAACAGGTTTCGCGTTCCGTGCTGTGCGGAGCGAGGCTTTTTTGTGCCATGTCCAAGCACTAACTTTTCTAAGAATTGGCAATAGGGTATAATGTTTACAGTCGAGGTTTTTATTATTTTTATCTACTTACTACTAACTATTTACTAATTCTATGAGTTTACTTTTTGTAATAGGCGCTATCGTAGTTATCGTGTTTGCGTGGGTGGTGTTCGCGTACAATCGGTTTGTCGCGCTCATTAATCGTGCGAAGGAAGCATGGGCGGATATTGACGTTCAGCTTAAGCGGCGCTATGACCTCATTCCGAATCTCGTAAGCACGGTAAAAGGATATGCCGCGCATGAAGCAGGGACACTTCAGAAAGTTACCGATGCTCGGACTCGCGCAATGAACGCCGGTTCTCTTGCCGATAAAAACCAAGCGGAGAATATTCTAACGGGCGCGCTTAAGTCTTTGTTTGCTGTTGCAGAGGCGTACCCAGACCTAAAAGCGAACCAGAATTTTTTGGAGCTTCAGCGCGAGCTTTCGGACACGGAAAATAAAATCCAGTCGGCGCGCCGATTTTACAACGGAAATGTTCGCGACTTAAACACAGCGATTGAGAGTTTTCCGGGCAATGTAATCGCAAACATGTTTAAGTTTGCGAAGATGGAACTCTTTGAGCTTGGCGAAGAAAACGCCGCGGCAAAAGAGCCAGTGCAGGTGCGATTCTAGAGTTAGGAATTATGAATAATGAATTAGGTATGGGAAAGCCCAATTTCTTTTTTCTTCTGTAATTCGTAATTCCTACTTCATAATTCATTCCAGTGGCCACCCTCTACACCGAACAAGATAAAAATGTGCGCAAGACATGGTTGCTCATGGGCATTTTTGTCGCGCTTATTGTCGCCATCGGATGGTTCTTGAGTTTTTATTACAACAATCTATTCATATTGTATTTCGCGCTTGCGTTCAGCGTCTTTGCGAATATGGGCAGTTATTGGTTTTCCGACAAAATAGTGCTTGCGATGACGCGCGCTCGGCGGATAGAAAAGGAAGATAATCCGGTGCTGTGGAATGTCGTTGAGAATCTGTCCATTACCGCGGGGCTTCCAATGCCCAGACTCTATATAGTAGAGGACCCGGCGCCGAACGCGTTTGCGACTGGGCGAAACAAAGAACACGCGGCGGTTGCCGTAACGACGGGGCTTCTATCTATGCTTGGTAGAACGGAGCTTGAAGGGGTAATTGCTCACGAACTTTCTCACGTAGGCAATCGCGACATTCTTATTTCTACCATCGTTGTTGTTCTTGCCGGGCTCGTTGTGGTGCTTTCCGATTTTTTCCTGCGCACAAGGTTTTTGGCTGGAGGAAGCTCGCGCGATAGCCGAGGCGGCCAGGCACAGGCGATTTTGTTCGTCATAGGTATTGTGTTTATGATACTTGCGCCATTAATTGCCACGGTTATACGCCTTGCAATCTCACGCAAAAGAGAATTTTTGGCTGATGCTTCCGGTGCGCTTCTGACGCGATACCCGGAAGGGCTTGCGCGCGCCTTACAAAAAATTTCGCAGTACGGCGGGCGAATGCAGCACGCCTCAAACGCGACCGCCCATCTATTTATCTCAAACCCGTTCGGCGCGCGCAAAGAAGGTGATGTGAGTTTTCTACAGAAGCTATTTTTAACACATCCGCCAGTACAGGACAGAATCAAAGCGCTCCTTGGTGGCCGCGCTGAAGTATAATTTGCAATGAGTCTCGCCCTGCAGCAAGCCTCGTCTGCTATTGGAGGGCTTGCTTTGTGGTTTAGTGATACAATAGTTATGTGAATTTGCGCCTCAAAACATCTCGATTGTTCCAGCGTAGATTTTTTTCAAGTATTAAAACCAAAAGCGGTTTAAGTTGGAAACAATTAGCAGAAAAATATAGAGTGTCGGATAGGACAGTAAGAGACTGGGCCAGAAGTAAATTTACTGTTCCTCAGAATGTATATGTCTCATTAAGCAAAAAATATTTGTTACCGCTACCGAAACATTTCAAACTTCTTAAACCATCATGGCATATTTCGAGTATTGCAAGGAAAGGAGCGTTAGCCCGTTTAGAACTTTACGGTCCGCCCGGAGATTTGGCTTCTCGACGGAAAGGAGGTCTTATCTCGCAAGCGAAAAGGAGAGAAGATCCTTTGCGGTACAGATTGATGGGGTGTAATGTCAGGAAGGATTTTAAGCCGCCGAGACTTTCCAAGGAGTTTGCAGAAGCCGTAGGTATAATTCTTGGTGACGGTTCGATGAATAACTATCAAGTTAGAGTAACTTTGGGTAAGAAAGTTGATCGGAATTACGCGAAATTTGTGAGTCGGCTTTTTGAGTCTGTTTTTGGAGAGTCTCCCTCGTGGGTTGAAAGGAAAACTGAGAATACGATCGAGTTAACTCTTTCAGGAGTGGGACTGGTTGAGATGCTGGAGAATTTTGGGCTAAGACGGGGTAATAAGGTCAAAAATCAAGTCTCAGTACCTCAGTGGGTCTTGGAGAATAAAGAATATAGAATCGCGTGTATGCGCGGACTTTTCGATACAGATGGTGGATTGTATTTTCACACTCACTCTGCATGGAAAGATAAGCGGCCTTACTTGGGATGGTGCTTTACCAATCACTCGCTACCTCTACTCAAGAGTTTCCGTCAATCACTCAAGCTATTGAATTTAAACGCTCGACAAGTTGCGGGTAAAAGCGTATACATGTATAGTTTCAGGGATATAGTTGATTATTTTCGCATTGTCGGGTCAAGCAACCCGAAAAATAATTTGAAATACCGGCGCTATGTACATTCAAGAGATTCGGCGCGTGCAGTTCATAACAGCGCACATGGAGGGGTGTACCGAATGGTAAGGTACTCGCTTGGAAAGCGAGCGGGCTAACGCCCTTGCAGGTTCGACTCCTGTCCCCTCCGCCAGTTGGAATTTTGCAAGAAAGAAAGCTCAACCTCGCGGCGGCAAAGCCGACGCTCGGATAGGATTTGAAAGGGCTTTTTGGGCGAAAACGAAAAGGATTTATCAATGAAGGGCAAATTTTTTCATAACAAGGTTTTATGTCTCATTATACTGGAATACTTTTTGCACTCATTGCACTAATTAGCTGGGGATTCGGTGATTTTTTTATACAGAGAACCACGAGAATAGTTGGGAGCTGGAAAGCCATGTTTTTTATTGGCATAGTAGGCTTAGTTGGATTATTGCCATTTGTAAAAAATGACCTCTTATTTTTAAGTGGTGCCAATCTCTTGCTACTTAGCTTGTTGGGGGTAGTTGTTGTATTTGCAGCCCTTTTTGACTTTGAAGCTTTAAGGCAAGGGAAAATTGCGATTGTAGAACCGATTATCGGACTGGAATTACCCATTACTGTTGGGTTAAGTCTTGCCTTAGCAGGTGAATCACTTTCCTTTTTACAACTATTTTTGATTGGTATTGTTTTCATTGGAATTATGTTGGCCATTACTGCACACCACACCCATCTTCATTACCACAAAAGAATTTTCGAGAGAGGTGCTATCCTTGCTGGCATAGGTGCGATTGGTATGGCACTTACTAATTTTCTCGTCGGTGTTTCTAGTCAGAGTATTTCTCCACTTGTAACAATATGGTTCGCACATTCATTGTTGGCGGTAGTATGCGGCATTTACATTTTGTCAAAAGGTGAGTTTAGGAGTCTAATATCTGATTTCAAAAACCATCCTAAACCAATAATCGGACAAAGTATCCTTGATAATGTGGCCTGGGTATCTTTTGCGAAGGCAACGACATATATTCCAATTGCAATCGCTACAACCATCAGTGAAAGCTATATTGCCCTCGCTGTTCTTCTTGGATTATTTGTGAACCGAGAGAAGCTAAGAGCACATCAAATTGCTGGTGTTACACTCGCAACATTTGGTGTAATAATGCTTTCATATTTTTCTTGAGAATTTGCCGCCAAAGAAAAACTTGAAATTGTTAATGCTCTCGGCTTTTTAATTCATTTTGCCCGCCCGCCCATTCCGAGCCGCGCACAGCGCGGCGAGGAGCGAATTCCGTTCGAGCTATTTTTAAAATACACCGTTCTGTATAGGAATGTACATTCCTATACAGAGAGGGTAGCAAGCATGGTATGCTTGCGTGGGAGATTCGAAGCCCGACTGTAAAAGAAAGGTTCCTGACACCTTTTCCCCTCTAAGAATTCACAGCTTCTTATCACACCAAAAACAATGGGGTCAACTATATTTTTTAATAAAGTTGTCAATTTTTTAGTACAATGTTTTAGAAATTGATCTTTATTGATTATAACTCGGTCGAAAAGAAATTGGGGAAATAAAAAACTGCACCTGGCTTGGTGCAGTTTGGATCCATTTTGATTCATCTAGACAAAAACACTTCTGGTCTAGTGAATGTAGCCTTGCGGTCCGCTGTTGCGACAGGTTGTGACCGGCACCAGCGTCTTGCCG
Organism: uncultured Candidatus Saccharibacteria bacterium; assembly: GCA_964372805.1. Lineage (GTDB taxonomy): Bacteria > Patescibacteriota > Minisyncoccia > Phycocordibacterales > DSPV01 > 2-02-FULL-46-13. The sequence continues at coordinate 28,110 of CAYJSB010000001.1, forward strand.
ACGAACCTCCAAGAGGTGTCGATGAAGCTTCCGGACCTGAAGCCCTTGCGCTTCTGCGGCGACAGGGTGAGTGTCCGTTTTTCCTTGTCACAGGCCTCGGTGAGAATCTCGCCGGGCTTGATCGGGAAATGTCCGTGGACAAGTGTCAAACCGAAACGGTCGGTCTTGCCGTGCCTGTCGAGCACTTCACGAACTTGGTCAAGACAAGCTCTGTCCGCAGCGGAAAGCGGCTGCACTTCGCTGATGTCGGGGGGAACATTCGCCAACACTGGGGTATTGTTTGTCTTCATATGTGCTTACTGTTACTGTTTGTGGTTTATGGGACTGTCTGCAGGAAAATCACTCTATTGACAATGATACTAGCCCTACTAAAAAAGTCAACCTGACTTACCTATCCAATTAATATTACTATTGTTATGGAACAAGTGAACATCAAAACCCAGAAAGGAGCAGATAAGCTTATGTGTGAATCAGGCGGTACTCGCCGGTTAAGTGAAATGCCGAGAACTACTACTTATGAAATGAACCGAGAGCTTCAGAGGAAATTACCCGTTCAGGAGTCTTCCTCGGAGCCATTTCAGTGATCTCCTCGATGGACAGCTTGCTGAGTCCAGAGCAGTAAGGGACTCAAGTGGTTTCACCAGTTTTTAACCAATCCACGATCCAGAGGAAGAGAAATTTGGACGGAAATGGTGGGAAAAAGAGAACGAACGCATGGTGACATCCATGAGAAGAATGCGAGAAAAAGCAGAAGAAGCGACCAAGAATATTTTGGAATCTTTGAGAGAAGATCGCCCTTCCTGGCCCAGCCTTCGGTTGGAAACAGACAAACCCAAAAAGAAAAGTGATCTGTTCCCATCCTTGTCCTTGCCCCCACTCCGATTCACTGACCAAGATGAACCAGAAGAGAAAAAGGCTCCACTCTCTTATGGTGTGTTTTGTCGATAGAAGACAATCTTGGGTGGTATTTCACAATGTTGTGTATCAGTGATTATTGGGTAGGTGTCAAAACCTACCTTTTTTGTTTCCTCTAAAATAATTGCTTTTTCTGGCATAAATTGTATAGTAACAACAGAAACTGCCGTCACTGCCAGAAAATCGACAAATGAAAACCCATCCCCAAATCAGCCCAAATTGGTGGCAAGACACTTTTGGCCCTAAATATCTTGAAGCTTACGCGAGCCGGATTCCAGAAAAAGACACTGTAGAGACCATTGATTTCTTGAACCATCATGCTGGCGTCAACCGTCCGAAAATGACAATTCTCGACCTCGCCTGCGGTTATGGTAGACATTCAATTGAGCTTGCCCGCCGAGGGTTTCAAAATGTTTGCGGTCTCGATCAGTCAGCACATTTCTTGAAATTAGCGAGAAACCGTTCGAAAACCCTCCCTGTTCGACCATTCTTCTTGAGAGGAGACATGCGAAGGTTGCGATTCAAAAACGAATTTGACGCGATTATCAACGTGTTCACTTCCTTTGGATATTTTGAATCATCGGAGGATGACCACTCCGTCCTTGAGGGAGTAAAACGGGCCTTAAAACCCGGGGGGCTTTTCGTTATAGACCTCAACAATCCATCGGCTACCATACTGTCCCTCATCTCAAAACGAGGGGCCAAAGTTGAAAACGGATTACTGTTTTGCAGTTACAGTGAGACTTTGCCAGATGGCCTCAAGGTAAAAAATAAGAGTTGGTTCAATGCCAGAAGAATGAGGCGTATGTTAGTTCAAGATTGGGTAGTGGAAGGCCACCGTTGTTCTTACAAATGCGCCATTAACCTTTACACTCTGCCCCACCTGGAAACACTACTGCGCCAGCATGGGCTAGTGGTTGAAAAGGTGTGGGGTGATTTTGATGGGTCGCCATACGGTTTCGATAGTAGGCGTCTCATTGTCTTGGCAAGAAGACCGAACTAAGAATAATGAAATAGCGACACATAGGTGTCGCTATTTATTTTACAAGACCAAACTATCGTTTTAACGAACCGGTAGTATTTCTGTTCTGAAACAGATGCTCCAAAATAGAGCGGGTAGCAACCAGCTTCGTCTCACTGAAGCCAGAATTGTGGATTGTCTCCAGCAAAGAGTGGAAGTCCGGATCAGCGCTCTTGATCTCTTTTAGCGCTTGCGATAGAAAGCTCTGCCACCGATTGTGCAAGATTTCATACCAAGCCCGAATCGCCTCACGGTAGAACTGACTCGATCTCATGAAGAAAAGAGCCGGGTTTCCTTTGTGGTCTTCGAGACGGCCCTGTAACTTGGTAAGATACTCTCGTCGGGCGACGATATCCTTTTGGCACAGATTACGACCAGAAAGATAGGTTTTGCTTGCACGGTCGAGCAGACTTTTTCCTATACCATGTGGATCAAAAACTACCCTGGCTGAAACTAGTGTGTTGTCAAACTCCACCACTATGTCAAGCGCGTCCACCTCGTGAGTCACGAAAACGATATCCAAACTTTGATCCAAAAACATTGCTATCTGTTGACCGAAAAGACTGTCTTTCTTCTGATCGACGATGAGGTATAAATCCCAGTCACTATGCGGGGTATTATCCCCGACTGCCCTGGAACCATAGAGTATCACTGCTAGAGGGTGATAGAGATTCACGATGTGTTCGAGAATTCTATCGATACTGACATTTGCCGTATTCATTTGGTAAGAAACTTTGTTTTTGAGGAACAGAGCTATCAATATTATGGACTGTATTTAAAAAATGTCAATGGACCCAGCAATTAAAAACTAAACTGAATGTAAAGACTGTTAAGCCAGCGCCGAGGAACTAAAAAACAAATATGTAAACGACGGCGTTGCAAGAAAGATTCTCAACACACAAAAGAGAGAAAGGGTGTCATGGAAAAGGTGTCAGGAACCTTTTCCCTTGGTTTTGCTCCGCCGCTATTGAATTATAGTTCAATATTGGTTAGAAAAGCATATCTACTATACTGTGGATATGTTGATTCCCAAAAAACTTGGACAAAACATCAAGAAAATCAGAACCCGCAAGGGAATGTCGCAAGGCGACATTTGCCGAGCAATAGAGATGGATAGAAGTTATATGAGTGCGATTGAAAGTGGTAAGAAAAATGTAACTATTGGAGTTGTAGAAAAACTTGCTTGTCCGCCGAAGCCTTGGCGGAGGCGGAAAATCGTCCCCCGGTAGATTCTCTCATACTGGGTGTGGGGGAATTCCGCCCGCCGACCTGCCCGCCGAAGTTTCAACGCAGGCGGGGCCCA
>CAYJSB010000002.1:0-25234 GCA_964372805.1 uncultured Candidatus Saccharibacteria bacterium
ATAAAATTAAAAAGGCCCTCAACGAAGTGAGGGCTTGATAAAAAGATTGGTGCTTAAGGCACGTGTGATAGTAAGGATTCGGGGATTGCGAATTCTCCTTCGGTGGACAAAGTGATAAGCGGATGGTTCCGACCGATATGGTTGAGAACTGTCAGCGTATCATTATACCACTTCGAATCAAAAGTTTCGGTAGAGCGTTGCGTAAAGCAGTCCTCGGCACTACTGTATTTCAAGAAGAAACCGATTGGCGGAAACGCACGCATGGCACGTCCCTTTTTGCTCAGCTCCTCAATCCGTTTTGGTGGGACATCAAGCGGGGCACGTTGATGTTTCTTCATCCGGTATTTGAAAACTCCTTGTGCCGTTATCGCGACATAAAAGCCTCCAAGGAGAATCCCGCCCACGGGGACGACAAGATCACGACCTGCCGGCCTAATCGAAACCTTCATTACTTCAGGGCTGCTGATGAGATCACCCACAGTAACCCGAAACATTGAGTATTCCGTCACAAAGAAAAACTGACCAATGAATGTATTCATGATATTTAGTGATTTTGAGTTTGAGTTATAACGTTCTTTAGAAGTCCATTGAGACACCCAAAGAACGCTACAACTATTTCAAAGAACTTCCTACTCCTAGATTGTACACCCAATAAGTATTTTTGTCAACTTATTGATGAAGTACTTGATCTAGAAAAGTAGTCAATTCTTCGCCTTTTATTTCTCGCAATGCGCCAGATTTTAGGTTGCCCAATTTTATATTCATAATTCTTTCACGTTTTAAGCCGGCACATATCCGTACTGCCCCTGAACCTTCTTTATAACATTGAGTTTTTCGCGTATCATAGGCATATAAACTTTGTCTTGGAGAACGGTTATAATATCCGTTCCCCCCAGACACATACAAAGATACTTATTTAGCCAGTAATCCGACCAACAGTAACGCAACTATATTCAATATCTTAATCATGGGGTTAATCGCGGGCCCCGCCGTATCTTTGTATGGGTCGCCAACCGTGTCACCTGTGACAGCCGCTTTATGCGCGTCAGAACCCTTGCCCCCATAATTTCCGGCTTCTATGTATTTCTTCGCATTGTCCCATGCCCCGCCTCCCGATGTCATGGAAATTGCCACGAAAAGTCCAGTGATAATTGAGCCGACAAGAAGTCCTCCGAGCGCGACAGGCCCTAGCAGAAATCCGACAAGAATCGGCGCAAGAACAGGGATAAGTGCCGGAACAACCATTTGCTTGATTGCGGCGCCGGTGACGATATCAACCGCGCGCGCGTAATCAGGTTTTGCAGTGCCTTCCATGATGCCTTTTATCTCGCGGAATTGGCGGCGCACTTCATTGACGACTTCGCCTGCGGTTTTTCCGACAGCTTCCATTGCAAGCGCCGCAAAGTAGTAGGGGAGAAGTCCTCCGATGAAGAGCCCGACAAGCACTTTAGGATCGCCAAGCGCAAAAACCAAATCTTTTCCGAGGTTTGCGAATTCTTGCGTGTAGGAAGCGAACAATACAAGCGCGGCAAGCGCTGCCGAGCTGATAGCGTACCCTTTTGTTACGGCCTTTGTTGTGTTGCCGACGGCGTCAAGCGGGTCTGTTACATCGCGAACTTCTTTCGGAAGTTCCGCCATTTCGGCTATTCCTCCAGCGTTGTCAGTGATGGGGCCATAGGAGTCGATTGCAACAATAATTCCGGCCATTGAAAGCATGGACATTGCCGCAACGGCGATTCCGTAAAGTCCTGCAAAATGATAGGTAACAAGAATTCCAGCGACGATAGTCAAAAGTGGAAGAGCGGTTGATTTCATGGACACCGCAAGCCCCTGAATTATATTTGTTCCGTGTCCCGACAAAGAAGCTTTCGCGATTGACTGAACGGGCTTGTATTTTGTAGAGGTATAGTATTCGGTGATGATAACAATCAGCGCCGTGACGACGAGGCCTATGATAGACGCTCCAAAGATAGAGCCGACAGAATATTGTCCGTTACTTTCCATGAGAATTTTTGTAATCGGATAGAAGGCTGCCGCAGACAAGACGCCAGCGACCGCAAGCCCTTTGTAGAGTGCGCCCATGATGTTTTGTGATTTACCCATTCGCACGAACCAAGTGCCGATTATGGAAGCGATGATTGCGACTCCTCCGATTGCAATAGGGAAGGTTACTGCTCCTTCAAAGCCCTTAAACAGGGCGCTTCCGAGAATCATTGTCGCGATAGTGGTAACCGCATACGTTTCAAATAAATCAGCCGCCATTCCTGCGCAGTCGCCGACATTGTCGCCGACATTGTCGGCGATGACGGCGGGGTTGCGCGGGTCGTCTTCTGGAATATTTTTTTCAACTTTGCCGACAAGGTCAGCGCCGACGTCGGCCGCTTTAGTAAAGATGCCGCCTCCGAGTCGTGCGAAAACGCTGATGAGCGATGCACCGAATCCAAGTCCGATAAGAGCCGTTACGCTTTCAGTCAGCGCGTAATAGCCTGCAACGCCAAGAAGCGCGAGGCCGACGACAAGAAGCCCAGTAACGCTTCCTCCTTTGAATGCAAGCGAAAGTGCAGGAGCAAGTCCTTTGCGCGCCGCCTCCGCGGTGCGTACGTTGGCGCGGACGGAAACGTTCATTCCGATATAGCCGGCAAGCGCGGAGAAAATCGCCCCGACGAGGAATCCTCCGGCGATTTTAATACCAAACGCCGCCCACAGAATTACGAACAAAATCGTTGCTACCGCGGCAATTGTCCGATACTGGCGGTTGAGATATGCCTTAGCCCCCGAAGCGATGGCGGCGGCGATTTCCTGCATGCGGGCATTTCCGGCTTCTTTTTTTGAAATGTGTTTTGCCAGCGCGAGACCGTAAATAATTCCGACTACCGAGCTTATAAGCGCAAAAATAACGAATGGACTCATGGTAGATAAAGTTAAAAATTAAAAAATCAAAATGCAAAATGACAGTTAAAAATGCAAAGTTTCCCGCCTTGTTTTTAATTTTACATTGTCATTTTGCATTTATAAGGTTGTCTCGGAGACATTAGGAGTTTTTTCCTCAGATGTCTGCTTTGACACCTCGCCCTCACTTGGTCCTGACGATTGGATGTCAATGCGCCAGCCGGTTAATTTTGCCGCAAGACGCACATTTTGCCCGCCTCTGCCTATCGCAAGCGACTGTTGGTCCGCGGCCACCTCCACTTTAGATTGTTTTTCGTTTTCGTCAACGATTTCTACGGAAAGCACTCGCGCGGGCGATAGCGCGTCTTCAATGAACTGCTTGGTATTCGGCGACCACTCTATAATGTCTATTTTTTCTCCGCCGAGCTCCGACATAACGGTAGAAACGCGCACGCCGCGCTGTCCAACAAGAGAGCCGACAGGGTCAATGTGCGAATCTTTTGAAACTACGGCGACTTTTGAACGAGAGCCGGCTTCGCGCGCTACAGATTTTATTTCAACAACTCCGCTTGAGATTTCCGGCGTTTCCATTGCGAACAGCTTTTCAAGGAATTTAGGATGAGAACGAGACAGCTTCAAAAACACGCCCTTCGGGGTTTCTTCAACCTTATAGAGATACGCGCGTACGCGCTCGCCTTGTTTGTAGCGCTCTCCGGGTATCTGCTCTTCGTATGGTAGTATCGCGTTTGTGCGCCCCATGTCAACGAAAATATTTCCGCGTTCCACGCGCTGAACGGTGCCGGTAACGATATCTCCTTCTCGTTTGCCGTACTCTTCCATAACTGATACTTTTTCCGCCTCGCGTATTTTTTGGATGATAACCTGTTTTGCTGTTTGCGCGGCGATGCGTCCGTAATCGGATTTTTCTTCAAGCGGGAAGACGAGTTCATCGTCCACTTTGGCGTCAGCTTTTATCTTTTGGGCATCTGGCAATAATATGTGATGTTCCGGATTGAAACGGATTTTCTCTTCCTCGTCTGGCGAGGTCTCGGGAATCTCTTCATCTTCCATAATAACTCTATCCGGGTCCACAACGGTTTTAACTTGGAAAAAATCGGTTTTGCCCGAATCTACGTCAAAAGTTGCGCGCACAATTTGCCCTTTCTTTCCGTACTCTTTTTTGTATGCGGTTGCGAGTGCGAGCGCGACGGCTTCAAGCACGCGTTCTTTTGGAATACCCCGCTCTTCTTCCAATTGTTCCAACACCGATTTTATGACTTTTAGATCAAATAGCATGAATGATTTTTAAGGAGCGGAGCGACTATAAAAATCTTCACTCCGCCCTAATTTTGCCGCACACAGTCCGTGTGCCGTTCGAATGCCGTAAGATTCAGTTGTTCGCACAGTTGTCATGGCTAGTTTTGTGAAATTAGGGCGGGTTTTGAAAAATATACTTCGCTTCACCCGTTATTTTTCTAAAAAATATGTCCGCCGGCAGGCGAACATTCAATACAGGCAGTATACTCGTTTAAGTTTTGTTGTCAAGTGAGGATGTGTACAAAAGAGTACTCTGTTTTTGCTATACCTAAGCACTAACTTTCCACCTTTCCACAAAAAGTTAGTGCTGGGGTATACTATTAATGAAACATAAGGAGCGTAACGACTATATGTTTCTTAACCACGTGGAATAACCACGCCAACTCCATGTTGATGGATTAAGCAGTAACATTCTATAAACTTTAACGATTTATTTTTTATATCTATTCCACGGGGCGATGATTTTTATGTTCGCTCCGCTCACTAAAAATCAATCATGTTTATCGAGAAAAAACAGCTAAGAGATTTTGTGCTTGATTCGGGGCTTGTGTCCTCGGTTGATTTTTCCAAAGCGGAAAATGAGGCGGAAAAAGCCGGCGTGTCGCTTGGCGAAGAACTTGTGCGCGAAGGCAAGATTTCCGAAGACGATTTGCGCCGCATGCAGGCCTATGTGCTTGGCATCCCGTTTGTTGACTTGAGAAGCCAAAAACTTGATTTTGAAACGCTCTCGCTGATTCCGGAGCCAATTGCGCGAAAGAACAACATCGTGTCGTTTCGGAAATCTGATAAAGGACTTGAGGTGGCCATGCTTGATACCTCGGACCTTGGCGCGATTGATTTCATAAAAAAGAAAGTAGGAACGAAAATTCTGCCGCGTTTGACCAATACCGAATCTATTAAAAATGCGCTTTTGCAATACCAGAAATCCCTCAAAGCAGAGTTCGGCGATATTATTAAAAAGGAATCTTCCTCAATCAAAGCAATAAAGGAACTTGCAGACGACGCATCCGAAAAAGATCTAAAAAAGATGGCGGAAGACCTGCCAGTCGTGCGCATTGTCGATACGCTGCTGAAGCACGCAATTATCCAGAACGCTTCTGACATACATATTGAACAAGAAGAAACGGAAGTTGTCGTGCGCTATCGGATAGATGGCATTTTGCACGACACGATGGTTCTCCCCAAACACGTGGGTCCATCGCTTGTTGCGCGCATCAAAGTGCTTTCTAACCTGCGCCTCGACGAGAAGCGCCTTCCGCAAGACGGGCGCTTCAAAATTGAAACGGAAGGCGACAAGGTTTCGTTTCGCGTTTCTATTCTTCCTACGTCATTTGGCGAAAAAATCGTAATGCGCCTTCTTAAGGAAAATTCTAAGGGCTATACTCTCGAGGGATTGGGTTTCCACGGCAAGGCGCTTGAAGATATACATTCGTCTTTGAAGAGGACAACGGGAATGATTTTATCGACCGGCCCCACGGGGTCAGGAAAAACGACGACTCTCTACACGACGCTCGATATTCTTAATACGCCAAGCGTCAATATCTCGACAATTGAAGACCCTGTGGAATATCAGATGAATCGCATCAATCAATCGCAAGTGAAACCAGAGATAGGTTTTACGTTTGCTTCCGGATTGCGCTCCTTGGTTCGCCAAGACCCCGACATCATAATGGTCGGCGAAATCCGCGACAACGAAACAGCGTCGCTTGCTATCAATGCGTCTTTGACCGGCCACCTTGTGCTCTCAACGCTTCACACGAATTCGGCGGCAGGCGCGATTCCGCGTTTATTGGATATGAAAGTTGAGCCGTTTTTACTTGTCTCTACTCTTGATGTGGTTATCGGCCAGCGTCTTGTTAGGAAGCTTTCAGAAAAACGCGAGAAATATTTTATGACCAAAGATAAGCTAAACACGCTTCGCAAGTCGGTTGATTTGGACAGAGTGCTGGCATTTCTAAAAGAGGAAAAAATAGTGGACAAAGATGCCGTATGGGAAAAAATTCCTTTCTATCGGCCTATCCAATCCGAAACAGGCGACGGATATCACGGCCGAGTGGTTATTCATGAAGTGCTAAAAGTTACGCCAACGATCAAAAATTTGATTATCAAAGGAGCGTCTTCAGATGAGATAGAGGCGCAGGCGAAAAAGGAGGGAATGATGACGATGATAGAAGATGGGATTTTTAAGGTTGTGCAGGGAATTACGACGCTAGAAGAAGTGTTGCGGGTAGTAACAGAGTAGCTGATAGCGTATAGCAAAACAGCTTATAGCTTTAAGACAAAAATTATGAACTGGAAAAAATGGCCATATTGGTTAATAGGAGGAATAGATGCTGTCGGGATATGTTTATTAGTCATTGCCTCTATGAGTAAAAGTGATTTCCTCTATGATGTTTCTAGTCTTTTATATGATTTTGTGTGCAAACTCTTTATTAATTGTATACCCCAACCCGATCTAAATAGTTATGATGCCATAGTTTTTAACTCAATGGTTGTAGGGAGCTTTATTGCTGGTGCGCTTCTCGGTTGGCTCTACGGCAAAATCAAGGGTCGCAGAAAGGTGGAGAATGTCTAATCTTAAATTGTTGGCAGGAAGACGAGTATGCACATAGTAAAAAGATTTCTAGAGTGGATACGGCTTAAAGAAAAACTTCACCAAGGGGTTAGTAAGCCGCCGTTGTTCAAAGAGGGGGAGATCTGGTGGTGTAGTATTGGGGAAAATGTTGGTAGAGAAATAAATGGCAAAAGTGTCCTCTTTTCTCGTCCGGTGTTAATATTTAAGAAACTTTCCAGAGAAACATTTTTAGGTTTGCCGACCACTTCTCAAAGCAGGAACGGGACGTGGTACGTGGAAATCACCTACGGCGGCAGGCTGGTAACGGTCATACTCTCGCAAGCACGAATTTTGGATGCAAAACGAATGTCAACAAAGATTGGCAAAATTGATTCTGCGAACATCAAGAAAGTGAAGATAGGTTTCCGCAATCTGTTTCTGCCCAAATAAATTCCCCTCTTGCGAGGGGCCGTGGCGAATGCCAAAAGTAACTACAGTATACATGAGATGATTTATAAGTCAATTAATTTAAGGTAAGAACATGAAATGGAACAAATGGCCATATTGGGTGAGGGGAGGAGCGATTGGTTTCTTAGCCTATGCATGTTTGGCATTTACTCTTTCTGCCTTCATCGCAGCTGACGGATGTGGAGTGCAGGATATTCCTTCTGAAGGTTCATCCATTGATAATACGAATTGCCCGACCTACTTATCCATGTTTGTTTTTAATATCAAGGCTTTTTTTATTGAGACCTTTAGAACGCCGCTCCTATTATTCGTTACTCTCTTTGTTTGTATCCTTGCTGGCTTTATCTACGGAAAAATTAAGAATAGAAAGAGTAATCAAGGTCAGACCTTCCCAAACTAAGGACTGACCTTTCTAAAACACTACTAACTAAAAAATGTTATTCAAATTCAAAGCAGAAAAACCCTCTAGAGAGCTTTATGAAGGCAAACGTGAAGCGATTGATAAGTTCGCGCTCTATCAAGATATAAAGCGTGAGGGCGATACAGTAGTGTCGGTGCAAGAAATACGCACGCGTCCAAAGTTCAACTTTTCACTTGATAATATTTTATCGCGAGTTTCTATGCGCGATCGCATTTTGTTTGCTCGCAATCTAGGTAGCATGCTTAAAGCAGGACTTTCGCTTTCTCGCGCTCTTTCTGTTATGGAGCGGCAAACAGGGAAAAAAGGATTAAAGGCCGTGATAAACAAAGTCGAAGATGAAATCAATCGCGGACAGGCCTTCAACGATTCACTTAAACTATTTCCCAATATATTTTCTACGCTTTTTGTTTCGATGGTCCGTGCTGGTGAAGAAAGCGGGAATCTCCCAAAAGCACTAATCACAACCTCAGAACAAATGATGAATACGTATCAGTTGCAGAAAAAAATCCGCGGAGCCATGATTTATCCTGCCATTATCGTCTGTGTCATAATCGTGATCGGTATTCTAATGCTTGTATACGTGGTGCCTACACTGACGTCCGTGTTTACCGAGATGAACGTTGAATTGCCGTGGAATACCAAGATTATTATTTATACCAGCACGTTTTTAAAGGATCACACCGTAATTTCGTTTAGCATCCTCGCGCTTTTAGCCGGAGTTATCTCGTGGGCGCGCAAGACGAAAGTTGGGAAAAGAATGCTTGATTGGTCTTTATTGCATATTCCGGTTATCAAGACGATTGCGCGAGAGTCAAACTCTGCTCGCACCGCTCGCACTCTATCATCGCTTCTTGAAAGCGGGGTTGAGGTAGTTCAATCAATTGATATAACCGCCGACGTTGTGCAGAATTCGTATTTCAAAAATGTCCTCGTGAAAGCGAAGGAGCGCATAAAAAAAGGGGACACGCTGTCGTCTGTTTTTAATGAGCACGCGGACTTGTATCCGATATTTGTCGGCGAGATGATAGCAATCGGCGAGGAAACGGGAAAGCTTGGCGAAACGCTTTCAAATGTCGCGGATTATTACGAAGACGAAGTTTCGCAAAAAACAAAAGACCTATCAGTTATCATTGAACCAGTGCTTATGATAGTTGTCGGCGCCGCGGTCGGATTTTTCGCGCTTTCAATGCTTGCGCCGATGTATTCGCTCGTCAATGTTATTTAGATGTTTTCATATGTCAGGTAAACGGACACGCGTACGACTTTTCCGAAGGTCGCATGGCGGGTTTTCTTTGATAGAAGTTCTAATTTCCGTCTTTATTGTCGGCGTCACTATAATTTTATTTCAGACTGCTCTGCAGGGAGTTTTTTTGGTAAGAATTGCTAACCATAAAGAAATAGCGTTGCGTATCGCAAATAATAAAATGGAATACGTGCGTGCTTTGCCGTACGCATCACTGCCGACAAGCGGCACTTTTTCTGATTCGCAAATGAGTTCTATCCCATCGGGTTCTGGCACGCTCACCGTTGCCAATTTTAATTCCAAAGTAAAACAAGTAACAGCAGCTGTTACGTGGGTGGAGCCGCACGATAGTATGCAACGTTCAGTATCGATCTCTACTTTAATAACTGAAATCGGCGGTATTTGAATGTGCAATAATACGCACAATTCCTCGGTTAAAAAACTTGGATTTACCGTCGTTGAAATATTGGTCGTGGTTGCGATATTTGTTCTGATTATTACGGTTTTCTTTGATTTGTTTTATAACTATGGACAAGTGTTTCGCACTGAATCGGCGCGAGTGGATATCGCCGGTTCTGCGCGAGACGCGATGCAGTCGCTTAACACGTATGCATTGCAAGCAGACAAAATTCTTTCTTCAAGAATGATTGCGACAACAACTTATAGTTCGGGTCCCACGGCAGTAGTGTTTGAGCTCCCCGCCGTGGATTCTTCCGGAGAAATCGTATCAGGCGTCTTTGATTACGTTGTCTTTTACCTAAGCGGAAAGAATTTTTACCAGAGAACCGAGGCCAATTCCGCTAGCAATCGGGCATCCGGTTTGCGATGGTTAGGAGGCAATATAGCAGCCATAACTCTTACCTATGACAGCGTTGATTTAACCCAAGCAATAAGCATTGATGTTGATGTGCAAACCGAAGCTCTCATAAAGGATATAATGATGCAATACCGACTTCGCCAGCAGGTATATCTGCGAAACATATAATATGATTGCGCGCCGCCCTAAAGACAGAAAAAGAGGCCAAGTCATTATTGTCGCTTTAGTATTGAGCGCGATTTTGTTGATAATGACGACAACCTTGATCGGGTATATTATTTCACATGCTCGTGTCGGGCGTTATACTCTCGCGAGCGTGCAAGCGTTTCACCTAGCTGAAGCAGGAATTGATAAAGCAATTAACGAGCTTAATCAAAATATTGCTTATACCGGCGAGACCGCGACGCCGCTTGGGAATGGCGTTCTTTCTATCGCTATTGCCAGTCTTGCCAACAACCTGAAGCGAATCAGCGCGACTGCGTACGTTCCTAACGCGGTGAATCCGATTGCCACGAAAACCGTTAAAGTTACCGCGGGCATCAATTCTTCAATAGTGTCATTTCGTTTCGGCGTGCAGATTGGGAATGGGGGCGTTACTATGGGCAACGGTTCTGTGATCCGAGGCAATCTTTTTTCAAACGGCAACGTATCTGGCGGAGGCCAAGTTACGGGCGATGCTACAGTCGCGAGTGGAACGCAATCATCGGCAGACCAGCAGTGGAGCATACAAAACAGCGGTTTCAATTTCGGCAACACGTCAAGCCGCGCTAATGCGGCGCAAAGTTTTACCACGTCAGTTTCGGCGACTCTCAACAAAGTCAGTCTTAATTTGAAAAAAATCGGTGCACCTTCTGATTTAACGATAAAAATCGTTAGCGATAACGGAGACAAACCGTCCAAAACATTATTGGCGACCGGCAACATTCCCGCTTTTTCAGTCACAACGTCGTACAGTTTTGTTGACAGTTCTTTCGCCACGAGCCCCGCCTTGAATGCCGGTCAAAAGTACTGGATTATCGCGATCGCTTCAGTCAATCCCAGCAATTATTTTATCTGGGGGATGGACAACGCTGACGGCTACGGCGAAGGCACTGGTAAATATAGCGCGGATTGGAATGCAGGCAATCCCGTTTGGAACTTAGTTAACGGAGACCTTGGTTTTAAAACCTACATGGGCGGAGCTGACACATCATTAAGCGGCATTACGGTTCAAGGTAATGCATTGGCGCGCACTCTTGCAAACTGTACTATTGGCGGAAACGCGTTTTACCAAATCATGTCGGGGTGCAGTGTGGCCGGGACTCTTAATCCAAACAGCCAAGAGGCGTCACCCGTGGCTATGCCTATTTCCAATGCGCAGATCGCAGATTGGGAAACGCTCGCGGAAAACGGAGGCGTTATCGCTGGCCCATATACTTTGACCGGGACCCAACTGCTAGGACCTAAAAAGATTAACGGGGATCTTACGGTAAACGGCACATTATATCTTACCGGTCCAGTATGGGTAAATGGAGATATAACATTTGCCAACAACTCCTCTTTGATTGTGCACGCTTCAACCGGTTCAAGCGGTGCCATACTCGTCGCTGACGCGACTGGCAATACGGCGACCATGGGCATTGTAGATCTATCGAACAATATGACAATATCCGGAAACGGCAACGCTGGCAGTTATCCTATGATATTGAGCACTAATACAAGCGCGAATGCGATTACGATTGGCAATAATGCGACAAGCGTCATTCTTTATGCTCCAAACGGCACCGTCCGCGTCGATAATAACGCTACAGCCAATCAAATTACTGCGCACGCGCTCAACTTAAGCAATAACACCACGGTTGACTATGTAAACGGCTTGCAAAGCAGCAGCTTTTCAAATGGACCCGGAGGATCGTGGACTACTGTGCCGGGCACATACGTTATTGCGCGCTAGCAAGAACGCGCAACCTTAGATTTTTGAGCGGGGTTTTTGCCGGTGTATAATGTAGCTATGCCACACGGTAAAAAACTCATTGTCGGAAACTGGAAGATGAATCCTCCAACGACAGAGGAGGCGAAGGCGATTTTTAGAAAAATCAAGCGAATAGCAGGACGAATTCGGAAATCTGAAGTTGTGATTTGCCCCTCTGAAATCCATCTATCGGCGCTTGCGCGGCTTGCTTCTGGTGGGAAAGTGTCGCTTGGAGTTCAAGACGTGTTTTGGGAAGACGAAGGTTTTTTTACGGGCCAAGTGTCCCCGATGCAAGCTCGCGATGCCGGCGCTACCTATGCGATTGTCGGGCATTCGGAGAAAAGAAAGCTTGGCGAGACGAATGAGCAGGTCGCGAAAAAACTGAAGGCGGTAGTGCGCGACGGGCTTGTCGGAATTCTCTGCATCGGAGAAGCCGAGCGCGACCGCGACGGCCGTTTTTACGACGTACTTGCATCGGAGCTCCTTGGGTCGTTGTCGGAGGTGAAAGCTGAAGCGTTAAAAAAATCCGTTGTGATTGCGTATGAGCCGATTTGGGAAATAGGGAGGGCAGATATGCGTGCGATGAAACCGTTAAGCGTTCACGAAACTTCTATTTTTATACGAAAAGTAATTAATGACGCGTTTGGCGCGCAAGCTTCGCATGTAGTCCCAATTTTGTACGGGGGTTCGGTAAGCGCCGAGAACGCGCGCGCGATTGTTTTTGACGGCGAGATGGACGGATTGCTTATCGGACGGCAGAGTTTGGATGCGAATGCGTTTTCGGAGATTCTTAAGCAGATAGATTCTTCAAAAAATGGCAAAAAATGAACTGAAGCCGATTAAAGACGCGAAGCTGTCGCGAGGCATGCAAGTTGTTTTACGGCTTGATCTGAATGTGCCGTGCATGAACAATGTGGTGCAAAATGATTTTCGCATAAAGCGCATACTGCCGACGTTGGAAATGCTTAAAGAGGCGGGTTGCAAGACGGTCATCATAAGCCACATTGATGCGGATTCCGGAAACACTCTCGCGCCGATAGCCAAATATCTGTCGTCGAATTTTTTTGTCGTTTTTGCGGAAAGTTTGGATGCTGGCGAGAAATTGGCTGCGCAGATATCTGAAGGGGGTTTTGTCCTTGTCGAAAATATCAGACGCGAACTTGGAGAAATGGAGAATGGCGAGAATTTTTCAAGACGACTGGCGGCGCTTGGCGACATTTATGTGAACGATGCTTTTGCCGTTTCGCATCGGGAGCATGCCTCAATAGTCGGCGTTCCCAAGATTCTGCCATCATACATAGGCACTCTGTTTGAGGAAGAAATAAAGCAGCTTTCTTTGGCGTTTTTGCCCGAGCGCCCCGCCCTTTTTGTGCTCGGCGGAGCGAAATTTGAGACGAAATTGCCTCTTCTGTTGAAATTATTGAACCGATACGACCGCGTGTTCGTGGGCGGGGCGCTCGCGAACGATATATTCCGCACGATGGGTTTGGAAGTGGGCGAGTCCTTGGTGAGTCCTATCGCGGCAGACTTAAAAACTATCGTGAACAATCCGAATCTGCGCATTCCGCTTGATGTGGTTGTAAAAAGAGATGGAGCAACCGAAACTGTGTCGCCTGAAGCGGTGAGAACATCCGACTACATAGTTGATTTGGGAATAAAAACAGTCGAGCTCTTGGAACAGTTTGCGAGCGAGTCTAAATTCATACTTTGGAATGGACCATTGGGTTTGTATCAGGACGAATTTATGACGGGAACGGAGCAGTTTGCAAAATCAGTTGCAAGAAGCGGAGCACGCTCAATTATAGGCGGGGGAGATACAATTGCCGCGGTTGAAAAACTCGGACTTTCAGAGAAATTCAGTTTCATCTCAACCGGCGGCGGAGCGATGTTGGAGTTTCTGGCGAATGAAACTCTGCCGGGAATTGAAGCTCTGAAGCATGTCGTTTTGTAGCAGTAACGCCCGTTGCATCAAATTTATGTGTTTGTTACGATATATCGTAACAACTTAACTACTCCTACCACAGAAGATACTAGAAAAAACGAACTCTCTTGAACGCGTTTAGCAAATGTGTGAAGCTACTCGTCTCCAAAGCAGACTTCGTTCACCACTTCTTCCGACACGAATAGAAGTCTTCCTTTTGGAGTCCATACCAAATTCTGTCGTGTCTTGGCGTTCTTGGCGAATCGGTGTCCGCTGGCGTTGAGAGATGCCGCGTCGCCAAATACTTCAATAACCCTCTTTCCCGTCGGACACAAGATAAACGTACTTTGATTTAGGCATAAAAAGACCTTTCCTGAAAGCATACTACTTTTAGTTTGAGAAAAGTCAAACGTTTCTAGCCTAGCGCTTTCTTGATTTTTCCCGCGTTACCGGCAAGGTCGTTTTTGTCGCCTTTTACCTTGTCATTGGGGAATATCCAAATGTGCGCGTGATTGATTTCATCGCCGATTATTCTAGAGAGAATCCAGTCGGTGTTGAACGCTTTTTGTTGTGCGACGGCGATTTTTCGCACTACTTCAAAATACTCCCCGACGTTTGGCACATCCCACACCCAGCGGTAGTGTTTTTTCGGAATCACCTGTGTGTGCCCGGGCGTGTGCGGGTGAATGTCTAGAAACGCGAAGAAGTCTCTGTCTTCATAGACTTTGTGAGACGGAATGTCACCTTTGACGATTTTGCAAAATACGCAGTTGCCCATAGTGGTATTTTATCATAAGAAAAACCCCACCCTTGCAGGCGTGGGGTACACAATCAAATCATGTGTGTTGTTATGCGCAGGCTAGAGCGAGAGCTCGCACCGCTTCCTCGGGTTTCGTCAAACGAGCTAACTGTCTCGCAAGTGCCGCTGAAGGGTCTCTCACTTCGCGCCAGACCCTGCTGAATCCGGGCTCATAGCCGACTTGTATTGGTATGACCGATATCCTTTCTGCAAGTTTGGCGCGCGTCGCGCGTGCGCGCTTGCTTCGCGGTATCATTCTTGCAAACATCAAGTCAAACGGAGACGAACCCCGTTTATCCCGTTCCACCGAGAGTGCGATCCCATGATCTGAGTTGCCGCTGATGAGCAAGCCTGACTCAGGAGCAAAACGACCGCTACCTAACCTGAAGACAGTCGCATGTCCAGTTCCCAGCGCTTGTGTGAGTGTAGCTTGGATTTTCCTGCTGTTTCTGACGACACGCCTCATGGCGGCGGTTGCTTGGTCAATCAGACGCTCAAGATCTGCATCCGCGACCTCTTCAGTTCGCTCGCGTTTCTTTTGGAGTGTGGCGAAACGTCGCGCACACGCGATACGGCGGGTGCGGACGACCTTGCGCGTTTCGTCAAATAGCGTATCAAGGTTCTGAACTTTTTTACTCCGGGTACTAGCGGTTTTCATAGATAGATAGATAGAACTTTTTCCTTTCTGTTGAGGTTTGAATCTCTAGAGGCATTATCCTTTTTTGCGGCAGAAAGTCAAGCAAGCAAGGTATGTGATACAATTTTACCCATGAATCCCGTTAGAGACCGCTTCGCTACGGGAAACTAAATCTATCAGTGCTTATCTTGTTTACAAATAGTAATATGACAAAACGAAGTTTGTATAACTGCAAGAAGCGTTCCCTGTCTCTGACGGGATGAAATACGCACTACGAAAGCGTTCCGATGACACTCTCCGCGTTGGGCTTGCCGAGTACCCGGAATTATTACAGCACCTGCTATTCTCGCGCGGCATCATGGATGCGTCTTCCGCGCAGGCTTTTATAAACCCACAGTACGAGGCTCATAGCCACGACCCGTTTTTAATGAAGGGAATGGAGGAAGCGGTCTCAAGAATCTATTCTCTTATTCGTGAGAATAAGAGAATAGTTATTTTTAGCGATTACGACGCGGACGGGGTGCCGGGCGGTGTCGTGCTCCATGACTTTTTCAAGAAAATTGGATTTACCAACTTTAGCAATTACATTCCGCATCGCCACGACGAGGGGTTTGGTCTAAACTCGGAAGCGATTGAAGAATTCGCGCAAGACGGCGTGCAGCTTATCATCACCGTTGACTGCGGTATCGCCGACGAAAAAGAAATCAAGCAGGCAAAGAAACTTGGCGTTGAAACAATTGTTACCGACCACCACCTGCCTCCACCAAACGGCGTGCCGAGCGCGTTTGCTATACTTGACCCGAAACAGAAGGGTTGTAAGTATCCGTTCAAAGAACTCTGCGGTGCCGGCGTCGCCTTCAAACTTGTCCAGGCTTTGCTTTTGCGTGCCTCTACACTAACCCCTTCACCCTTCACCCTGCCACCCGTCGGCTGGGAAAAGTGGCTACTTGATTTGGTTGGCATCGCGACGCTTTCCGACATGGTTCCGCTTGTCGGTGAGAACCGCGTATTCGCGCGTTACGGGCTACTCGTCCTGCGCAAGTCCCCGCGCCCAGGGCTTCAGAAACTCTTGCGTAAGTCGGGTATTGACCAGCGACGGCTCACCGAAGACGATATCGCGTTTTCCGTCACACCGAAACTGAATGCCGCTTCGCGGTTGGGCTCTCCGGATGTTGCGTTCCGCCTGCTTGCGACAACTGATGAGACTGAAGCCGACACGATGGTGGACCAGCTTGCGCACCTGAACAATGAGCGCAAGGGCATTGTGGGAAACTTAGTGCGGGAAATCAAGAAAATCGTTGCGGAGCGGTATGAAAATCCACACGTTATCGTCGTCGGAAACCCCTTGTGGCGGCCCTCACTCCTCGGGCTTGCCGCGAATACGCTCGCGCGCGAACACGCATGCCCCGTGTTTCTCTGGGGACGCGACGGCGAGAATTGTATCAAGGGTTCATGCCGAAGTGACGGGCAGGTGAGCGTGTTCGCGCTTATGCAGGCGGCACGCGGCGCGTTCTTGGAATTTGGCGGGCACGCGTTTTCGGGCGGGTTCTCTGTCGCGCAGGATAAAATTCACACGCTTGAGGCGACGCTTTCTGCCGCGCGCGAAAAAGTAGAGAAATCCGGAGAGCTTGCCGAGACTGTTGTCGACTGGAAACTTCGGCCAGATGAAGCGAGCACCGATACTCACCGTTTGCTCTCGCAGCTCGCGCCGTTTGGTGAAGGAAATCCGAAGCCCGTTTTTCTTTTAGATAACGTGCTCGTGCAGCAGGTAAAGAGTTTCGGAAAAGAAAAAAATCATTTGGAACTTTTACTTACAAAAAGTAACGGCGGAAGCGTAAAAGCGATAAGTTTCTTTTTTGAAAATGCGCGCCCGCCTCAAGCGGGCGCGCATATCTCTCTCCTCGCCTCGCTTGAAGAATCAAGCTTTGGCGGCCGCACTGAACTCCGCTTGCGGATTGTGGAAATCCTGTAGCCCCTCATTTATTTTGAGTGTTTGTTCTATTCCTTTCCTTGTCTCATTCTTGTCAATACGCCACACTATTGCTATCAACATGGTGACGTATGGGGTGATTTAAGATGAATGGTGTTTGATAGGTCGTGGGGAGGAGATTCCGGATTGTTGATATTTTCACAGAAAACTGATAGTTTTCATGAAGATATGAACAAAAGGAAGAAAAACAATAAATTTCGGTGCACAAAAGTTATAAAGCACAAGACATTGTATCCCACTCTTAAGGAGTGTAAATGGGTTGGGGACATGCTCTGTAGGCGGAATCCGCGGCTTTTTGAAATCGCGACAACATCATCGATACGTGCCGAGGTTATCCAGGGTATTATCACTATATGGATTGGTACACGCGGCGCCAAATTGTAACAGTTTGAACCACGTAGCGCCTAAGTTCTTGATTTTCTCCGTTCCATACCGAGGTTTCCCCTCGGTATTTTCTTTATCTGCGCTATAATTCTTAAATCATAATTCATGATTCCTAATTCCATTCTCATGTTCACCGACGGCGCGTCAAAAGGGAATCCTGGCCCGGGCGGGTTTGGCATGGTCATTGTTAATGGCGATTCAGTGTTTGAGCTTGGAGGAAGGGAAGAACACACCACAAACAATCGTATGGAGCTGACGGCGGCCATCGAAGCCTTGCGCTTTCTCAAGGAACACAATCCAGTCGCTAAACGCTGTACGCTATACGCTGATTCCAGTTACTTAGTAACTGGAATCACAAAATGGGTGCATGGGTGGCAGAAAAATGGATGGCGAACCGTCACAAAAAAAGATGTAGAGAACAGAGATTTGTGGGAAAAACTCGCAGAGCTTACTGCGGGACTTTCAATTAAGTGGAAGCGGGTAGCCGGGCATGCCGACACGCCGGGTAATGCTCGCGCAGACGAGATAGCGAGCGCGTTTGGAGAGGGAGAGACACCGAAACTTTTTTCCGGCCCCCGCTCTGATTATAAAATTAATGTAAGTGTAATCGGCACAGGCACAAACTCTCAAAAGTCAGCGGTGCGCAAGCATGGTAGCGCATATTCCTATGTGTCTATGGTAGATAGAAAAATTCTGACCCATAAAACTTGGAAAGAATGTGAAGCCCGTGTGAAAGGCAAAAGAGGTGCGCGATATAAAAAATCTTTTTCGCTAGATGATGAGCGGCACATTATAGAAGATTTCTCTAAATAAAAATAAAACGGGGGACATGGTCCCCCGTTTGCTACATTATGAGTCGGTCGTACTCTTTTGCAAGTTGGTCTCTTTGTTGTACGAGCCACCGATACCGAGCAGTAGTTGTGCTTCTGGTGCGATCGAAGCACCTCCATAGAAGCTCATTTACTCGGCCCGACTTTATAGTGAGTGCAAGAATTCGTTGTGCTCGTCGGAGATCCCGTTTAGCTTTCCAAAGCACAGAAAACAAAAGAGCAAACACAATCAGAAATCCCGCAATCGAAACGATTTTTTCCATAGTTCATCACCTCCAAAAAGATGTTAGCATACACGGGTATGAGAAACAAATGGGTTGAAATTGTAGTCGGAGGCTTCGCAGTCGGGGTTTTTGCAAGTTCCTTTTTCCCGATAGGTTTTAGCCTCGCTTTGTTTTTCCTATTGGCCGCAGGAGCACTGCTGGCATTTGGCGTTCTGATTCCATCCCAGAATAGAATATGGTTTCTCTACCTACCAGTTGTACTTGCAGCTCTCATTGGCGGCATCGCACGATACGAACTCTCACAACCGGCCGCACTCGTTCTTGATGAGTATGTTGGAAATCGCGTTGTCGCGGATGGAACTATCTCCAGTAGCGTTGATGAACGTGATACGGTCTCATATCTGACGGTGCGGCTTAAGAAGATTTCGGTATTTGGGAAAGAGCGTGCAATTTCAGAGCGAATTCGGGTGGCCGTGGATCGCCACAGTGATTTAAAATACGGAGACCGCATTAGTTTTTCGGGAATTGTGCGCGAGCCGGAAAATTTCACGACTAATAGCGGCCGCATTTTTGATTATCGTTCGTATCTCGCCAAAGACGGGATTTACCATGAAATGTTCCGTCCCAATATAGAACTTCTCTCGCGTGGCGAGGGTAGCGCCATTGTCGCCCGACTTTTTCGTTTCAAATCCGCGCTCCTTTCATCAATAACACAAGCGATTCCCGAACCGCAGAGCGCCCTTTTGGGCGGGCTGATACTTGGCGAGAAGCATTCGCTTGGGGATGCGCTTACCGATTTGTTTCGCCGCTCGGGACTCGTGCATATCATTGTGCTTTCCGGTTTCAATATGACGATTATCGCGGCGGCGATTATGTGGCTCACAAAACGTTTCCCCCGCGCGCTCTCGGCAAGCGCTGGCGCACTTGGGATTATCGCGTTTGTGATTATGGCGGGCATGTCAGCAACTGCCATGCGCGCGGGGCTGATGGCGTTGCTTGCGGTTCTCGCGAAATTTGTCGGGCGCGACTATCGGATAGAACGCGCGCTTGCCGTCGCGGCGTTTTTAATGGTCGCTCAAAATCCGAAAGTGCTTGCGTTTGACCCGTCGTTTCAACTTTCATTTCTCGCGACTCTGGGACTCATTTATCTCTCGCCGTTTTTTGAAAAATGGTTTAAATGGATCACGCCGCGATGGGGATTACGTGAAATTGTTTCGGCGACATTCGCGACGCAGCTGTTTGTTCTACCGCTTCTTGTGAATATGTCCGGAACCGTCTCACTCATCGGCGTGCTCGCGAACATCATTGTGCTTCCCTTGGTGCCGGTTACGATGCTTTTCGGCGCCCTCACCGCGTTTGCCGGTTTATTGTCCACGGTTATTGCGGTTCCGTTTGCGTATCTTGCGTACGCTCTGCTTGTGTATATAACATCTGTAGCGAGCGCCCTCGGAGGATTACCATTTTCATCCGTTTCGGTTCCGGCATTCCCAATGTGGTTTATCGCGTTTGCCTACGCGGCGCTGCTCTTCTGGGTGTATTGGTTACACCAGAGAAGTAAATTGGGAAAAATCTCAAATTGACGAGACCCACAAGCAGTTCCATATATGGAACTGCTTGTAATCAGCAATCCGACTATAAGAACGCTACAGCGTTTAGTTAGTGTATATGTTTCTTGGCGCGGAGATTCCTCGTGCTAATATCGCTTTAGATGTAAACCTCAACGAAAGGAATTATTGTGAGAATACCGAAAAAGTGGGACTTTATAAAAGTCGTTCGACATATCGCTGGCCTTTTGGAAAAAGGATGGCAAGTGAAGCGGAGAAAGGATCGCGGCATAATTTTCAAACCCCCAGAAAGTAAACGATTCTGTTTCTGTACGCTTGAAGCTCTTGCGCATCTACATTTCATTGGACCAACGATTGAGCCAGAAAGTGGGTTTCATCAGGCAGCGATTCAGCTTGGTATAAACAACCAGCTCGAGGATGCTGTTGTAACTGCGAATGACTCACCGGTTATAGTCTCTATGCCTGGCCTGAATTTCATTAAGCGTTCACAAAATCGTACTCTCCTTCTCTTGAGTCTCGGTCTTCCTCTGGATCGTGGCTGGCAGGAGTGCGTGTCATACAAGTTCAAACGACACGTGGACAGAGTTCTCTCACGCCGACAGACGCAAACGTAAGTTCGGTTTTTGCAAAAGCATCCGCTATGGCGGATGCTTCTTCTCTTGTCTATTGCGCGTCAGAAAAATTCTTTTCTATAACCTCCCAGTTTAGGTTTGCAAAAAAATCTTCTATATAGTTTTTCTTCCCGCTTGGCTGGTAGTCGGCGACGTATGAGTGTTCCCACATATCTAGTGCGAGAATTGTTTTACAGCCGTTCAATTGCCCCAAATGCTGTTCGTCAATCCACGCGTTGAGCAGTTGTTTTGTCAGAGGGTCGTAATACAACATCGCCCAGCCGATGCCGCGCGTGAGCGCAATTGCTTTAAAACGATTCAACCATGCGTCAAACGAACCCCACTCTTTAGCGACCGCTTTCGCAAGAGCTCCGCTCTGCGAAAGCGATTTAGCCCCGTTCTCAAATCCCCTAAAATAAAATTCGTGATTTCGCATGCCGTTGAATTCAAAAGAGAAACGGCGTTGTAGCTCACCGAGTTCGTAGGCATATTTTTCTGCGTTTTGTGTGAGTTCGTCGACATGCTCCAGAATCAAATTCGAATGTTTTACGTACCCAGCATACAGTTTCAAATGTTCCTCGATTGTTTTTGCCGAGATTCCCTTTAGTGTGGGAATATTAAATTTTTCTTCAATGAATTTTTGCATAATATGAAATTTTATTTGTTAATACCGTCCCTCCAACCTTCCAATCATATCATGAATGCAAATTGACAGCGGATTTTAAAAAAGGTATCGTTCCGGCTGGTTCCCGAAAATTCAGACAAGAAAGGAAAAACATAGTGAAAAGAACGTTCTTTAAATGGTGGTTATGTTGGTCGGTTGTTCTAAGCGCAATAGTTCTCGTTTTCTGGTGGTGGGTGGCGTCCGCGGGAGGTAAAGTACCATCGGTTCATGGCGTGAGCCGTTGGTGGGACATCGCGTTTCCCCCTATCATGTTCGGGAGCCTGTTCTTCGGATTTTGGTTTGCCGAAAAAATCGACCGAATGTTTGATGTGCCAGCACTCGGATTTTTTTTATGGGCTGTTGTGCTGTCGTGTTTTATCGCTTCGGTAGTTTTGTGTCGTGATGGCGTATCTTACACTATCCCGATTCTCGCCGCTGGCTATGTCGTTTGGTTTATTGGCGCGTGGCTGGGATGCGTAGTTCAGCGCATTATTCGCGAGGTCTGCGGGCGCGACATTCCGCCGAAGGTAATTCGGGAAGGGTAGTACTCCTAGATTTTTGCACCCTCTGTTCGCGGACGGAGGGTGTTTTCTTTTGGCGATTTCTTCGGGCGCGGTATGATTAGCAGATGGCTTCCACAAAGAAACTGAAGAAGCGCGTATTATTATTTCTCGTTCTACTTCTTGTCGTTTTTGACGGCGTTCTTTTGTATGCGGCCGCGCGCGAAGCGCGCGGCAACATTCTTTCTGTTTCGTTTCTCGATGTGGGACAAGGCGACGCGATTTTTATTGAAGCGCCAAACGGTGCGCAACTTTTGCTTGACGGCGGACCGAACTGGAACGTTTTGCGTGAGTTGGGAAGATTGATGCCGTTTTATGACAGATCGATCGATATCGTTCTTGCGAGTCATGCAGACCAAGATCATATTGGCGGCTTGCCAGATGTACTTTCGCGGTTTTCTGTCGGCTCGGTCGTTGAAGGTGGGACGCTTGCGGCGACAGCCGCTTATGGCGCATTGGGACGCGATATTTCTCTTGAAAAAGCTACACATCCGATTTTGCACGCGGGAGACAGAATTGTGCTTGATAAAAAACGCGGAGTAGTGATGGATATTTTATTCCCCGACCGCGATGCGTCCGAATTTGATACGAATGTCGGATCTATCGTCGCGCGTCTTTCCTACGGCGATACCTGTTTTATTCTTACTGGCGATTCACCAGTAGCAATAGAAAAATATCTTGTGCAAAAATATGGAAAGGCCATTGATTGCGACGTGCTGAAGGTTGGGCACCATGGTTCCGACACTTCATCATCACCCGAATTTATTTTGGCTGTTTCCCCGAAGTACGCTGTCATCTCGGTCGGCAAAGATAACAAGTATGGTCATCCCAAAGCATCGGTGCTTAAAACACTTTCGACATCCGGCGCCGAGATTTTGCGCACCGACGAGCGCGGCACGATAACATTTCAAACCGACGGGAAAGACCTTTTACTAAAATAAATTCTATTTCATACGATATATCGTATGAAATCAAAAACCTATATCCTATTATAACAGGCCTATAGGCCTGTTATAATAGGATACGTAAATAACAAAAAACCGGCTTTCGCCGTTTGCTACATGATACATGCTTATTGATGATTGATTAGATAATCCCAGCCTTCTTGAGCGTCGCGTAGGCGCCGTTCTTCTGTATAGTTTTGAGTGCGTTGGTAGAGATTTTGAGGTTAACAAATTTCTTGAGCTCGGGTACGTAAATGCGCTTTTTCTGCAAATTAACATACTTCCGAACCATGCCGGTCGGATTAAACTGCGTCGCGCGAGTGCGGTTCGAATAGCCGCCGCCGACACGAGAACCTTTCTTTGAAATTGGGCAGATGTAAGCCATCTTGTATCGCAAACCGTGTAACGTGTAACGAACGAACCATAAAGATTTGTACTGCCTCTTTTACCTCGCAAGCTATAAGTTACAAGTTGCGTGGGGCGTATGCTATCATAAAGTCTAAATTACACAAGGTCATGGAACTAACCGCCACAATATTTCAGATTGCGATTCTTATAATGTCGGTTGTTGTACACGAAGTTGCTCACGGCTATGCTGCAAGCATGCTTGGAGACCAAACCGCGCGTTATGCTGGCCGATTGACGCTCAACCCCATCAAGCATCTCGATTTGATAGGTTCGATTGTCGTGCCAATAATTCTTGTTATCCTAAAAGCCGGTTTTATAATCGGCTGGGCCAAGCCAGTGCCGGTCAATCCGTACAATTTGCGCAACGGGCGGCGGGGCGAACTTATCGTTGCCGCTGCAGGGCCTATATCGAATATTACAATAGCGGTTATTTTTGGAATATTTATCCGAATTGCAGTCGCGAATGGCTTGTCAGAATCGCTTATTTCCATCTCATCTATTGTCGTTCTAATAAACCTTGTGCTCGCTTTCTTTAATCTAATGCCTATTCCGCCGCTCGATGGCTCAAAGGTGCTTTTTTCGCTTTTGCCGCTCCACATGCATTACGTCCGCGAATTCCTCGAACGATATTCTCTTGCGCTAGTGTTTGTCTTCATCTTTTTTGTCTGGCGCTTGTTGTTTCCAGTTATCGGGTGGCTTTTTGGCATTTTAACAGGCCTTGTATTTTAACCCTTGCGTTTTTGCCCGAAAGATATTAAAGTATCCAGCACTTCTTGCAGGAAGCTTTTTTGTTTCGGAAAGCTAGAAGCTACACGCTAGAAGCTCAAAGCTATATTTATGCCCACAATCAACCAACTCATAAAGCACAAAAGAACCAGCTTGGCCAGAAAGCCGAAGTCGGTGGCGCTTCGACGCACCTTTAACGTTCTCAAGAACCGACCGAAGTTTTTCCCGTCTCCTTTCAAGCGCGGTGTATGCACCAAAGTAACAACGAAGACTCCGAAGAAACCGAACTCGGCTATCAGAAAAATCGCGCGCGTTCGTCTGACGAATGGTATGGAAGTCACGGCGTACATTCCGGGCATCGGACACAATTTGCAGGAGCACGCCGTGGTTATTTTGCGCGGAGGCCGCGTAAAAGACGTCGGGCTTCGATATCAGGTTATCAGAGGAAAGCTCGATGCGTCAGGAGTAGAAGGCCGCAAGAAAGGACGAAGTCAGTATGGCACCAAGAAGGGGAAGAGCGTTGGCGCAAATGCGGCGGCGGCGAGCTAGGCAGGAATATGAATAATGAATTAGGAATTAAGAAAAAAAGCTAACTGGATGAGGAGAAAATTAAAAGAAAGAGAGAGGCACGAGTCGGAGCCGGATCTTGTCTATAAGTCGGACAAAGTGGCGAAACTCGTTAACTATGTTATGGAACGCGGAAAGAAAAACACCGCGCGCAACGTTGTCTATGCCGCCCTCAAAGAAATAAAAGAAAAAACAAAAGCTGAACCTCTCGAAATTTTGGATGCAGCGCTTCGCAACACCGCGCCGAACATGGAGGTTCGTTCGCGCCGTGTAGGCGGTGCCAATTATCAGGTGCCAGTGGAAGTCCGTCCGTCTCGCCGTTCCGCTCTCTCAATGAAATGGATTATCAACGCGGCACGCGTGAAGAAAGGTAAACCGATGCATATAAAACTTGCGGATGAAATCGTCGCCGCTTCAAAAAACGAAGGCGACGCGGTAAAAAAACGCGAAAACGTGCACAAAATGGCAGAAGCCAACAAGGCGTTTGCCCATTTTGCGTGGTAAGGTCGCTCGCATTCCTCTTTTGCAGAGCAGAATGCTTCGGCAATCGAAATGCATAGTCGTCTCATGACGGAAATCGTATAACTCGTCCACAAAAAGTCCTCAAACAGATACGATTTCCTATTCGCCTCCTTGCATTTCAGATTGCCTTTCGCAATGCTCGACAAAAGAGAATACTCGCTCTTGAGTTTACGATCAAGGACGGTCCTTGATGTCAAGGACCGTCCTTGATATAAGGTCACG
>CAYJSB010000002.1:25334-27869 GCA_964372805.1 uncultured Candidatus Saccharibacteria bacterium
GCAACCTGAGCAGGTAAATCGGCGCATTTTTTGTTTAACTTATGAATAGAGATTATCCGTTAGAAAGGGTGAGGAATTTTGGCATCATTGCGCATATTGATGCCGGTAAGACCACCACGTCCGAGCGTGTTTTGTATTACACGGGCATGACGCACAAAATCGGCGAGGTGCACGAAGGGGATACGGTTACCGACTGGATGGAGCAGGAGCGCGAGCGCGGTATAACCATCACCGCCGCCGCCATCACATGTTTTTGGGTTCCAACCTATCTGTTGGCGCAAACCAACGCGGACTTGACGCGGACAGACGCGGACAAGAACAAGAACGACCATAAAGTAAGGTTTAACATTATTGATACGCCGGGGCATATCGACTTCACCGCTGAAGTGAAGCGCTCGCTCCGAGTCCTCGACGGCGCGGTCGTTGTGTTCGACGGCGTTGCCGGCGTTGAGCCGCAGTCGGAAACAAATTGGCGCTACGCTGACGATGGAAATGTTCCCAGACTTTGTTTCATAAATAAACTGGATCGCATCGGCGCTTCTTTTGAGAATTCTTTCAATTCAATCCTAGATCGTTTGAGCAAAAAGGCTGTCAAATTCCAAATTCCAATCGGGCTTGAGGAAAATCACGAGGGAGTTATAGACCTTCTCCGCATGAAGGCATATAAGTTTGAAGGTAAGATGGGGGAGAAGGTGAGCGAATACGAAATACCGGCCGAATATCTTGAGGAGGCGAAAAAAAACCGCCACGAACTTATAGAAAAAATTGTTGAGCATGATGACGCGCAAATGCACGAATATCTTGATGGAAAAGAAATCTCACTGGATGAGCTAAAAAAGACGGTTCGCAAAGCGGTTATCGCCAACAAAATGTTTCCGGTATTCTGCGGCTCGGCGCTGAAAAACAAGGGCGTTCAGCTTGTGCTTGACGCAGTTGTTGATTACCTCCCGTCCCCGCTCGATATTCCTGCGATGAAAGGTATTGACCCAAAAACCGGCGCGCAGATTGAGCGGCACGCTTCGGACGAGGAACCGTTTTCGGCGCTAGTGTTTAAGCTTCAGACAGACCCGTTCGTCGGGCAACTAAACTTTTTCCGTGTTTACTCGGGTACTCTTGAATCTGGCACGTATATTTATAACTCCACGACGGGGAAGAAAGAGCGCCTCGGACGCATCGTGCGCCTTCAAGCAAACGAGCGCGAAGAAGTGAAGAAGGTGTTTGCCGGAGAAATCGCGGCGGCGGTCGGTTTGAAGGAAGCAAAAACCTCGCACACCCTTTGCGATGAAGATAAGCCGATTATTCTCGACCCGATCAAGTTTATGGACCCTGTCATTCAGCTTCGCATTGAGCCGAAAACTAAGGCCGACCAAGAGAAGATGGGCATGGCGCTTAAGCGTCTTTCTGATGAAGACCCGACATTCAAGATTGTGTCCAATCAGGAAACAGGCGAAACTATTATGATGGGCATGGGAGAGCTTCAGCTTGAAATCATGGTGGAACGTATGAAGCGCGAGTTTGGCGTTGAGGCGAATGTCGGCAAACCGCAAGTTTCGTACAAAGAAACAATTACAGGGTTGGCAGAAGCGGAGCACAAATATATCAAACAGACTGGAGGCAGGGGTCAATATGGGCACGTCAAAATCAACATTAAACCGCTCCAGCCGCTCAATCCCAGCAAGAAGATTCCGAAGAATGTTACGCGCGAGGAGCATTTTGAATTCATCAATTCCATCAAGGGCGGCGTAATTCCGCAGGAATTCATTCCGGCTGTTGAAAAAGGCATACGTGAAGCTCTGGATAGAGGAATTCTCGCTGGGTACAAGATAGTGGACGTGTCGGTGGAATTAACTTACGGCTCGTATCACGACGTGGACTCGTCGGAAATCGCCTACAAAATCGCCGCATCGCAGGCATTTCAGGACGCCGCAAAGCGCGCGAAGCCAGTGCTTCTTGAGCCGATTATGACGGTTGAAGTTGTGGTGCCGGAGAAATTCATGGGAGATGTGACCGGCGACCTCGGTTCTCGGCGAGCGGAGATTTCCGGCATGGACGAGCGCGGAATGAACCGCGTTGTGAACGCGAAAGTGCCGCTTTCAGAGATGTTTGGATATATCACAAGCCTTCGTTCAATGACCGAAGGACGCGCGAGTTTCAATATGGAATTCGATAAATATCAGATTGTTCCCGCAAACGTAGCGCTGGGGATTATTGAAGCTAGAAAGTAAGCTCAACAGCTTCTTTTTGAAGACTGGAAAAACTGCCCCAGCGGGCAGTTTTTCCTTATCCGCTCGGCTCGCTCTTTTGCTACGCAAAATCCGTGCCCGCTCGCCTCCCTGCCTACCGCAGGCAGGCTCGCCGTCTTCAAAAAGAACTGTTTTCACCCAGAGTTTACGAAACCCAAGAAAAAATTGGGGTGTGGATAACTATGTTGCGTTAGTTTTTCTACCGTCATATAATTCTTGTGCGGAACCAAGAGACCCGCAAGACCTCACAATAGAAGTCCGATATGGCAGGAATGCTTGTCGGTTTTTTTGT
>CAYJSB010000003.1:0-2001 GCA_964372805.1 uncultured Candidatus Saccharibacteria bacterium
GTCTTTCAAACGAAGAGCCCTCACTTCGAGTTTACGAAACCAAAACGGGAGCCCACGCGCAAAATTGCCGTATTGTTTCCACACAGGGAAATTCGCGATATGCGCTATAATAAAGGGCAATTATGCCATTATTTTCCGCAAGAAAATTTCAAGTTGAGAAAGCGAAACTTGATATTGTTACCGAGAACATGCGCGAAGGCGCTATTGTTCTTAATGCGAAGCGCGAGGTTTTATTTATAAATCCCGCCGCGCGCGTTATGTTGGAGCTCGGCAGAACGGAGGCAAAGAGCGCAGCGATTTTGATAGCGTTTCAGAAAAAATTTCCCAGCGTTGATTTGAACAGATGCGTAATTGGAGCAAAGCCGAAAGAATCGCAAGAAGTTTTATCTGCCGAATCCGACTCCAGTTTCTATGAAATCCGTTTCTGCTGTGTTTCCGGAGATGGCGGGAGCGATAAGAATCAATACGTGCTTATTTGGATGGAAGATGTTACAGAGACGAAAATTCTTGAGCGGCGTAAAAGCGAATTCGTATCGGTTGTAGCGCACCAGCTTCGCACCCCGCTTTCGGGGCTGAAGTGGACGCTACACATGCTTATAAGCGGCGACTTCGGCAATCTTACAGACGAACAGCGCACATTTCTTATGAAGAGCTATGAGAATAACGAACGCATGATAACGCTTGTCAACGACATGCTCGCCGCCGACCGCATTGAATCTGGGCGCATGAAGTACACGCTTATGCGCATTAGCGTTCGCGATCTCGTTGAGAATGTTTTGTTTGAAGTATTCCCGTCTGCCCAGCGGCGAAAGATTAAGATTGATTTTCAATGTCCGCCGAAAGAGAATTTTCCGGCCTTTGTTGACCCATCCAAAATCAGAGCGGTACTTCAGAATTTGCTCGAGAATTCGGTCAAGTATACAATGAAAGGCGGTACGGTTTTGATAAAGATGGAAGCGTCAGGGACCGATGTGAAAATTACAATCAAGGATAACGGCATCGGGATTCCCAAAGAACAGCAGGCACAGATATTTACGAGATTCTTTCGCGCAGGGAACGCCGTTAAAATGGAGCCGTCTGGCTCTGGGCTCGGACTTTATATGGTGAAGAAAATTGTGGAACAGCACGGCGGCAAGTGCTGGTTTACAAGCGAGGAGAAAAAAGGGTCCGCGTTTTATGTTACGATTCCGACGGTTGCGCAAGAAAATAATAAAAAAATCACGCTATGACGCAGGCAAGGAAAAAAATATTGATTATTGAAGACGACGTGTTTCTCGGCGACGTGCTCGTCAAGAAGCTGGATTCAGAAGGTTTTGATACGAAACTCGCCCGCGACGGGGCCGTTGGATTGGATAATCTTCGCTTGTTTAAGCCGGATTTGTTGTTGCTTGATATCATTTTACCGACCAAGAGCGGGTACGACGTGCTTGCGGAAAAGAACCAAGACGCTTCAATTCAAAGTATTCCCGTGATTGTAATATCCAATTCAGGACAGCCGGTTGAAATAAGCCGCGCGCTGTCTTTAGGAGTTAAGGATTATCTTGTTAAGGCGCAGTTTGCTCCCGACGAGGTGTTGGTTAAAGTCAGGCGACTGCTTGAAATCGATGATAGAAGCGCGGCGGGAAAAACTAATACAGCGAGTCTTGTCGGCAAGAAAGTGATGTGGGTGGAAGATGATAAGTTTTTAAGCGACATAATTTCAAGGAAGCTTCTTAATGAGGGGTGCGAACTGACGCACGCGACAAGCGGAGAGGAGGCGCTTTCGCAGGTAGAAAATATCATGCCGGATGTTATTGTGCTTGATATTTTATTGTCTGGTATGGACGGGTTTGAGATTTTACGGCGCTTGAAACAGAATGAGAAGGTAAAGGATGTGCCGGTGATTTTACTTTCAAACCTCGGACAGAAAGCGGATATAGATAAGGGCAGGGAACTTGGTGCGGCGAAGTTTCTCATAAAGGCGTCAATGAATTTGGATGAGATTGTGGATGAAATAAAGAA
>CAYJSB010000003.1:2101-21676 GCA_964372805.1 uncultured Candidatus Saccharibacteria bacterium
AAAATCACTTCGTCGAACGGTTTAAGAGGACGGGAGAGTGAGTAAGTAACACGAATGGCTTGAAAGCTGTTCGTGTGCTTATTTGGATTTCTGAGATAACTAGTAAATTAGCCTTATTTAAACGGTTGAGTCGACAAAGATTTGACAACAAGAATGTTATATAGTATGTTGTTCCACAGTATTTTTGATCTTCAACAAATAGGAATTGTATGAACAATACGACAAAAGATACATTCAGAATTGTGGTGATTGCGAGGATGAAGCATGGCGTTCTCTACGAGGCGATAAAAAAACGCGGTTGGACACAGAAACAAGCGGCAGAATTTCTTGGGATTTCCCAGCAGGGACTTTGCATGGCAATGAATCTCAAGGGCTTATTACCACACCTGTTTCCGAAAAAGTTGACGGCAAAGGCCAAGAAACGCGCCCGTCAGGTAGCCGAGAAGCTCATGGAGCTTACCGGCGTGCCAGTTCAAGACTTGTTCCCCGAGGCATTTCGTACCAAAGCGTTTCTTGCGATGCCGAAAGTTGTCGAGCGATACGCCGATGTGCCAACACGGCTTTTACTTGAGCAAACGGGAATGCTTGCCATTCCGGCTCTTCCGGACGAGGAGCTCATAGCACAAGAGGAGCGAGATGAGGTCGCAAGAGTTCTTACCGAGCTTAGCCTCGCGCAGCGTCACGCGATTCAGCGTGTAGTCTTTGATGGGGCTAGTTTAAAAGAAGCGGCGTTGGAACGGGGTGTTGGTCGCCGGGCCATACACGCAAACCTTAAAGCCGGCGTGCGCGCGGCTCGCCATAAGATTGACACGCGAAGAATGCTTGAAGAGCTAGGTACACCTTTAAGACACAGTACATTCCAAGCCGCACAAGCGAAATAATCGTGGGCTGGTAGTTCCGAGTGAACAACCAGCTCTTTCTTTTTTTGGAATGGTTTGGTACGCTAGTGCGACATTAGATACCCCTATGCGTGAAGCGAGGGGCATTTAATCGTTATGAAAAACGAAGAATCACAAAATAAAATTGTAGTGAAGGGCGCTCGCACCCACAACCTGAAGAACATCACGGTTTCGATGCCGCGCAACAAAATGATAGTTTTTACCGGACTTTCTGGGTCGGGGAAATCTTCGCTTGCGTTTGACACGATATTTGCGGAAGGACAGCGGCGATATGTTGAATCCCTTTCCGCCTACGCCCGCCAGTTTTTACGCCAGATGCAGAAGCCGGATGTAGACGAGATCATTGGGCTCTCGCCGGCGATTTCCATTGACCAAAAATCTCGCTCAAATAATCCGCGTTCAACCGTCGCGACGGTAACGGAGATTTACGACTACCTGCGCGTGCTCTACGCCCGCGTTGGCGTGCCCCACTGCCTCATGTGCAATCGTCCCATTGAACGTCTTTCAAACGAAGAAATTGTGGAGAAGGTCATTGAACGCGTGCAGAAAGCAGAAAAATCGTCAAAGAAAAACAAAGTACTCGGTGTGGAAGTGAGCGACGCGAAAGTCAGGATATTTTCTCCAGTCGTTATCGGACGGAAGGGAGAATACTACCAGCTGCTCTACGACCTACTCGGCAAAGGATATACGCAAGTAAACGTGGACGGTGTGCTTAAGAAATTGCGCGAACGGATAGTGCTTTCCAAAAACAAGAAACACAACATTGATGTGCTCGTGGACGAGTTTTATGCGAGTGAAATAGGGTCGCTTGCCTCGGGAACGAAAGAGCGACTGAACGAAGCGATAGAGCGAGCGCTTCATGAGTCGGACGGTCTGGTGACAATAGAAGCGGAAGGCGAGGAACACATCATTTCAGCGAAATTCATGTGTCCGTACGACGGTTTCTCGTATCCGGAGGTTGAACCGCGCCTTTTTTCATTCAACTCGCCGTACGGCGCGTGTCCCGAATGCAACGGTTTGGGTACCCGCCACTTCTTCGGCGACGAACCGTGCCCGAAATGCAAAGGCGTGAGGTTACGGGAGGAAGCATTACACGTATTGGTTGGCGGTACGAATATTGTGGAGCTCGTGTCAAAATCAATCAGCGAATGTCAGGAATTCTTCATCAAACTGAAACTTACGACGTCCGAGCGCACGATTTCAAAAGTAGTGGTTAAAGAAATCACTTCCCGGATGCAATTTATGCTTGACGTAGGAATCGGGTACATAACGTTAGACAGACGGTCGCACACGCTTTCTGGCGGTGAAGCCCAGCGTATTCGTCTTGCGTCACAGCTTGGAAGCGGGCTCGTTGGCGCGCTCTATGTACTTGACGAACCGACCATCGGGCTTCATGCTCGCGACAATGAACGTCTTGTAAAAACTCTGCATAGCTTGCGCGACGCCGGAAATACTATCATCGTCGTTGAGCATGACGAAGATACGATTTATTCGTCCGATTACATTGTTGATATCGGTCCGGGGGCTGGTGTGCATGGCGGGAAAATTGTTGTATCGGGGGATATTGAAGAATTGCTGACTGCTAAAACAGTTTCGCCGCCTGCCTGCCGCCCGCCTGCAACAGCGCGGGCAGGCAACGAACTCGGCGCAGGCAGGTCGCCTGCAACAGCGCGGGCAGGCAACGAACTCGGCGCAGGCAGGTCGCTTACGCTTCAATATCTTCGCGGAGAAAAGAAAATTGCGGTGCCTGAAAAACGGCGCACATCGGAAAAGGGCGCGCTTAAAATCAAGGGCGCAAAGATATTCAATATAAAAAATATGAACGTAGAAGTCCCGCTCGGGAAACTCGTGTTGGTGACGGGCGTGTCTGGGTCCGGCAAGTCGTCGTTCGTTTATGAGATATTGCATAAAAATCTCTTGGCGCGGCTTGAGCGGCGATATCGGACCGCGGACATATTCAACTGCGCGAGTTTTACCGGTACCGAATATCTGGGGCGTGTTATTTTGATAGATCAATCGCCGATTGGGCGCACGCCGCGCTCAAATCCCGCGACCTACACGGGGGCGTTTACCTTTATCCGCGAATTGTTTGCCGCGTCGGGCGAAGCCCGCGCGCGCGGATGGGGTGCAAGCCGGTTTTCGTTCAATGTCCCGCAGACGCGCCGCGGGGGGCGGTGCGAGGCGTGCGAAGGAAACGGGGAAATCGCGGTAGAGATGCATTTTTTGCCGACCGTGTATGTTACCTGCGATGTCTGCGGCGGCAAGCGGTTCATGAAAGAGACACTCGAGGTGAAGTACAAAAAGAAAAACATTTACCAAGTGCTTGATATGACGGTTGAGGAAGCACTGAAGTTTTTTGAGGATATTCCGGCGATTTACGATAGATTAAAAACGCTTGATGAAGTCGGCCTTGGATATCTGAAACTTGGGCAGTCGGCGACAACGCTTTCTGGCGGTGAAGCCCAGCGTGTGAAAATTTCTTCCGAACTCTACCGACCGCATTTGCAGAAAACGATATATCTTTTAGACGAGCCGACCATCGGACTTCACTATGAAGATGTAAAGAAACTCATAGAGATTTTGCAGAAATTGGTGGATAGGGGAAACACGGTAGTAGTCATTGAGCATAATATGGACGTGATAAAGTCTGCGGATCATGTGATTGATATTGGTCCTGATGGCGGCGACGCTGGCGGGAAAATTGTTGCCAAGGGCACGCCCGAAGAGGTGGCGCAGACCGATACGCACACGGGAGACTATCTGCGAAAAGTGTTGAAGAAAAGATAGCTTTGCCCGCGGTTTTGGAAGAAGTTTAGCAAAAGGTGCATACGCTACCCTGTTGCTATAGCAACATGGTAGCGTATGTTGGGTATTACAAAAAATAAGAAAAAGCGCCGGGTGGGCGCTTTGTGGGCGGCTTGTGTTCAGTCGCCGTTTCCGTCATCGTAGTGATTGATGAAATTGGCAATCACTTTGCCGATTACCAGGCATAACATGTATGCCGTTACGGCTATGAGGCCGAGGGCGACGGATAATGTAAAGAACAACTTGATAACGCTTCCGTACTCCGATCTTTCCGCGGCAACCGTCAACAACAATATGCCGAGAAAAAAGAGGAATAGAATTACGATTCCGCCAAGTAAAGAAGTAGTTACTTTTGGCGGAAACTCTTCCTCGCGGTTTTCTTTCGGTTTGGGCAAGGAGAGCTCGTCTCCTATATGTTTTGTCAATCGCATAATGCCTCCGTGGGTTGTTTGGCTTGATTTGGCGAGCTTCTGCCGATACTATACGCCATATCAATGAACAGTCAACAGTTCCAAAAACTGAATCTGCCGGATTCACCCGGGGCGTACTTCTTTCTCGGCGCGAGGAATCCAATTAGAACTCACGGTCGCAAGCGACCTACTTCTAACGTGGCAGGGCGGATTTTGTATATCGGGCGGGCAACATCTCTGCGCGACCGCGTGCGAAGTTATTTTGGCAGTGATTTGGCGGATACTCGCGGACCGAAAATCGTGAAGATGATAGAAGAGGCGAAATCTATTGATTACCGAAAAACTGACTCGGTGCTTGAGGCGGTTCTTCTGGAGGCCGACATGATTAAGAAATTCAAGCCGATATATAACACGGCTGAAAAGGACGATAAAAGTTTCAATTGCGTTGTGATTACCGACGAGGATTTTCCGCGCGTACTCGTCGTCCGTTCTCGCGATCTGAAAGATAATTTTCTTACGTTACATGCTACACGCTGCAAGTTACAAGATATTTTTGGGCCTTTTCCTGAAGGGAACAAGTTAAGGATTGTTTTGAAAATGGTGCGTAAGATATTTCCGTATCACGACAAATGTGTTCCTTGTCTTGCACATAGCATGTTCGCGGGCTGCAAGCCGTGTTTTAACAGGCAAATCGGTTTATGCCCTGGTGTGTGCACGGGGGAGATAACAAAGCAGGATTACGCGAAAACCATGAAAAATATCCGGCGTTTATTTGAAGGGGGAAAGTTTTCTATTATTCGCAGTTTGACTGCCGACATGAAGCGGTACGCGAGACAGCAGAAGTTTGAGAAAGCGGCGGAAGCCAAACGGCAACTGTTTGCGCTTGAACATATCGCCGACGTTGCCCTCATTACACCACGCGATAAACATACTGAAAAACTGGAGTATTTAAGGATGTTTCCGGGTGGTGAGGGAGTTGGGGCGGGGAGTACACAGCAAACGTATGCGCTAATTCGCGCGAATAAGCCAATACGGATTGAGGCGTTTGACGTGGCGCACACATCAGGCAATGAAACCGTTGGCGTGATGACGGTGGTTCAGGGGGACGTTGCCGACAGAAGCGCGTATCGGCAATTCAAAATTCGTACTGCCAAGTCGGGGGATGATGTCGGTGCGTTGCGGGAAGTTTTGGAGAGGCGATTTAATCACCCCGAATGGGGAATGCCGGACTTGGTGGTCCTTGACGGAGGCAAGGCGCAGTTGAACGCGGCCCAGAAAACGCTTGCGCGCTTGGGCATGCGCGCGAGAGTGGTTTCTGTGGTCAAAGACGAGCACCACCGCGTACACCACATACTAGGGAGTGAAGAATACAAATATCTTTATGAGCAGGGGATTTTGCTCGCAAACAGTGAAGCGCACCGCTTCGCAATTTCATTCCATCGCAGGAGGAGGGACAGACTTTAGCTTCGCGGTTTTTGCGGCGCCATTCCCACCATACACTACTTGTCCGTTTTGGATGTGCTCGTCATCTGGTTCGTTTTGAACGAATACAGGTTTCTAAAAGGGAAGGGCGTAATTCAAAACCCCAGTATGCCTGCGTAAGGTGGAATTTCTTGAAATTGACATCCTATTTTAATCTCACGACCGTGAGATTAAAATAGGATTTGTTTTTACTCTGCACGCAGACTTCCCCGCTCGCCTAATACCCCGTCAGCTTGCTGCGGGGATATGGACGAGCGGGGGTTTATTGGTTTACGGGGAGAGATTGGGTTATCCAAAGATGGGAAACCCAATCCAAACAAAAATATAAATGAAAAAGCCACGACAATCGAGTTGTCGTGGCAATGTGTCTTGGCGTGTCAGCGTCGCCTTTAGCTGTTTGGCCCTAAGGGCGTTGGATTATTTTTCGCCCGAGTATACAATATTGTGAGCACACAATATTATCCCTCGCCCTTCTCCCAGCCGTTCGTTGTTAATCTGTACCATGCGCACGGTACAGGTTCAATAGTTGTGTTTAGAGTTGTGTTTAGTCTCTTCATCACAATATTGGTGGTCGATCCACGAAGCTAGCTTTTGCCGGGGCCCGGCATATGCTCGCTTGCCACTGCAGGATTTACACAACCCCGCTTTGATGTCTTTCATGAGCGCCGCGTCGTCGTGACGGACCGGATGAGTCATCCAAGAGTCAACCGACGTGTCGCCGCGTGTCAATGTGCTGACGGAGACAGTCTAGCATACCCGACATATTCTGTCAAGCATTTTGAGTGAAGTTGGAATAAACGGCTTAAAACCTAGCTCTTTTTGGCTATTTGTTTCAGAAGTTTTTGGGTTATGGCGCTAACCGCCAATTGCCCAAATTGTTCTGCGCGGGATTCAAAGGTTGCCACATTCGCGGCAACATCTTTGTCGCCGATGACGAGCCAGTATGGGACTTTCTGCATTTTCACTTCGCGGACGCGTTTGCCCAAGCTTTCATTCGGGTCAGAGAGCTCGGCGCGGATGCCGGCCTGTTTGAGCGCGGCGAGCGCTTCGCGAGCCGCGCTCTCATGTTTGACGCTTACCGGCAAAACAACTGCTTGTACCGGAGAGAGCCACAGCGGAAACGCTCCCGCGTAGTGTTCAATAAGTACAGAAAGAAAACGTTCAATAGAGCCCATGATTGCGGCGTGTATCATCACGATGCGCTCCTTTTCTCCTTTTTCGTTTACGCACACAAGGTCAAACCGTTCGGGCATATTCATATCAAGTTGAATGGTCGCCACTTGCCATTCGCGTCCCAAAGAATCTTTGCCCATAAAGTCAATTTTCGGTCCGTAAAACGCCGCTTCGCCGATGGTTTCAGTTGTAGTTGCGCCGCGCTCTTTCACAAGCTCACGCAATTCCTGTTCCGACTTCTGCCACACTTCTTCCGTGCCGAGATATACTTTCATATTTTTCGGGTCGTGAAGCGAGAGACGAGTGGAGAGCGTAAAACCGAACGCCGTGTAAAACGCGGAAATAATATCCCAGACTTTTGCCATTTCTTCTTTTGCCTGATTTCTGCGGCAAAACACGTGCGCATCATCTTGCGTAATAGCGCGTACTCGCGAAAGCCCCGCCAACTCGCCTGACTGTTCATCTCGGTATACTTTTGTAGTATTCGCGTAGCGTTGTGGAAGTTCGCGGTAGCTCCACAATTTGCGCGCGTAGATTTGCGTGTGGTGCGGGCAATTCATCGGCTTCATCACGAATTCGTGTCCTTCGCGTGTCTGAACCCGGAACAGTTCATTTTTGAATTTTTCCCAGTGCCCGCTCTTTTCATAGAGCTCTTTTTTGGTTATATGAGGAATATCCACGCGTTCATATCCGTGCGGCGAGCGAAGTTCCCACACGAATCCTTCAAGCAAATCTCGCACTAGCGTTCCTTTCGGAGTCCAGAGCGGAAGCCCCGAGCCGACAAGTTCGGAGAATGTGAATAAATCTAATTCCGGTCCGAGTTTTTTGTGGTCGCGTTTTTTTGATTCTTCAAGTTGTTTCTCGTACGCTTCCAATTCTTCTTTTGTATCAAAAGCCAAACCGTAAATGCGCGTGAGCATCGCGTTTTTCTCGTCGCCGCGCCAGTATGCGCCCGCGACACGGTCCAGTTTCCACGAACTCGGCGCGATATCTTTTGATGGATTCTCTATATGGCCTCCTCTACAAAGGTCCGTGAAATCGCCGCAGGTATAAAACGTAATTTTTTGTTTTTCTTTGGCGAGGTCGTCTATAAGCTCCAATTTATATTGGTTGCCTTTGAAATGTGTGCGTGCCTCTTTTTCCGAAACTTCCTTACCCTCAAAAGTTTTCCAGCTCTTCACTAGTTCCCGCATTCGTTGCTCAATTTTCGGCAAATCTTTTTCCGATATTCCGCGTTTATCCGCGTCAGTTCCGCGTTTGTCCGCGCTGGCTGCGAAGTCAAAGTCGTAATAAAAACCATTGTCCATTGCCGGTCCGATAGTCGGTTTCGCGTCCGGATACAATTCCAAAACCGCCGCCGCAAGCAAATGGGCGAGCGAGTGGCGTTTATGCTCAAGACTTTCTTTGTTTTGCATTCGTAAAATATACCCCTTTTTGGGTTTTTGAGCAAAGACCCAAAGTAGTCCGCCAAAACATATTACTGGGTAAAAAAGGCGCCCAAACTTTCGTTTGGGCGCCCGGCGTTTGCCAGATTTTTTTGTTGCAAGGAACAGCTTAAATCTCGCGTAGAACTGATCTTTCGGCCAGAAACCATCGAGGCCGAGGCGCTCTACGTCGCTTTCATAAGCGGTTGCGCTCATGAGGACGACTTTGATGTCGGGGTGGGCACCTTTTATAGCTTGCCCGGCAACCCCTCCAAGCCCGGTGGGATGATCATACGCAATGAAGACAATGTCAGTATCCGCGTTCTCCGCCACGGCTTTCTGGGCCTCCGAGAAGTCAGCAGTCTCCGCGACCTTGCACTCTTTTCCCAAAACGCGTGCGGAGTGTTCAATTGCGATTTTCATTGCTTCCCGGCAATTGTCGTTTGGCTCAACAAGAATTATTTTCATTTAGTACCTTTCTCTTTTGGTGTACTGTTTCTGTCCAGTAGATTAACATGATATATATCATTTTGTCAAGCTTTTATCAGGTGCAACCGATGAAATCGGTTGCACCATTTTTTTCTCGGATTCTTGCGCATACACGTAACTTGTCCTATAGGACAAGTTACGTGTATGGAGTACGTAGTACGACAGTTATTCTTTAGATATTTCGTTTCTGTTCCAGTTCCCGCACCTGTTCCGCAACGATGCCAATCTCACCGTTTCTGTTTGAAACGCGCCCTTTGATGACAACGCAATTTTCCGGTGTAATGATTGATTTTCGTTCTTTGAACGTGCGCGGGAAGAAGACAACTTCAATGGAGCCGGACATATCACAGATCCGCGCGAACGCCATTTGTTCGTTGTTTTTTGTTATGAACGTGCGCAATTCTTCTATGATGCCGCCCAAGACCACCTGCATGCCCTCGCGGAATTCTTCTTTAACGCGCAGTACATTCATCGGGCGTTTCTCAAGCATACTTCTAAATTTATCAAGCGGGTGTCCGGAGATATACAACCCCAAAAGTTCTTTTTCCCACGCGAGTTTTTCGGGCATAGTTGCGGGATTTGCCGGAGCAAGGCGGAGATTCGAACCAGATTCACTTGCTCCAAAAAGCGACGATTGGTTTCGCGCGCCTGCGGCGTGTTCTTTATGATATTCCAAAAGCTGCTCAAGGTTTCCGAGCATCTCGCCTCGTTCGACCGCCGAAACTTCTGTGGAGGTTTTTGCGGTTGAACCGAAGCAGTCCATAGCGCCCGACTTAATAAGGGATTCCAGTGATTTCTTATTAAGATTTCGGTCTTCAATGCGTTCCAAAAAGTCGCCGAGCGATTTGAATTTTCCTTTAAGTTTGCGTTCGGTAATGATGCTTTTTGCGATTCCTTCGCCGAAGTTCTTGATTGTTGTAAGCCCGAACCGTATTTTATCCTGCTTTTTATCGGCTCCTTTCACCACCGTAAATCCTTCAAAGCTTTCGTTAACGTCAGGCGGAAGCACGTGGATGCCCATGCGCTTGCATTCGGTTATTGTTTCCCCGATTTTTTCCACATCGCCCGAATCGGCCGTGAGCACGGCTGACATATAAATAGCGGGGAAATTCGCTTTCATATACGCGGTTTGGTATGCGACTCGCCCATAACTTGCGGCGTGCGCTTTGTTGAATCCGTATGCCGCGAATGGTTCTATAAGTCCCCATAATTCCTCGGCCTTTGTCGCGGTCAGTCCATTTTTTACAAAACCTGCGATTAGTTTTTCCTTTTGCGCAGCCATTTCTTTCGGTATTTTTTTACCCATCGCTTTGCGTAATTTATCCGCTTCGAGCCAAGAATATCCGGCAAGATGTACGGCGATAAGCATAACGTCATCTTGATAGGTAATAACGCCGTACGATTGGCTAAGAATGTCTGCCAAGCGCGGGTCAAGATAAGATACGAGGCGAGGGTTGTGCTTTCGCTCAACGTAGCGAGGTATGGACTCCATAGGGCCGGGGCGGTATAACGCAACCATGGCGTTTATATCGTGGATTGAGTTTGGGCGCAGGTCCTTTAGGTATCGCGTCATTCCTGAACCCCCAAGCTGGAATACCCCGGTCGTTTCTCCGCGAGCGAGCATTTCAAAAGTTTTTTTATCGTCAAGCGGAAGATTTTCAATGTCTATTTTCTTTCCCTCTATTTTTTCAACGCGTTTTACGGAATCCGCAAGTACCGCGAGGTTTTTTATTCCCAAGAAATCAAACTTGAGAAGGCCTGCTTCTTCAACAGCGTGCATGTCGTATTGCGTTATGATTTTTCTTTGCTTGTCCGCGGACAACCCTTCGCTTTTCGGATCGTATTGCAGAGGTACATAATCGGTGAGTAGAGTCGGGGATATGACAACGCCGGCGGCGTGGACGCTGATATGACGCGCGCACCCTTCAATTTTTTTCGCCATTGCGATGATGTCGCGCGCGCTTTTCTCGTCTTTTTGAAGTATTTTGAGTTCGGGAACCATTTCGATAGCGCGATCGATGCTCATCGGGAAGCCCTGTGATCCAATAGGAATCAGTTTTGCGATTTTGTCGCCTGTTCCGTATTCGTAGCCGAGAGCGCGCGCGACGTCGCGGACGGAGCCGCGCGCCATCATTGTGCCGAATGTTCCGACTTGTGCGACTTTGTCGGCACCGTATTTTTGTCGGACATAGTCAATCATTTCATCGCGTTTGTTGTCCGCGATATCCATATCTATATCGGGCGGAGAAGGACGTTCCGGATTCAAGAAGCGCTCGAACGGTAGTTTATATTCAATAGGGTTTACCGTCGTTATGAAAGAAAGATACGACACAAGAGACCCGCCCGCCGAACCGCGCGTTGTTGTGAGAATCTTGTGTGCCCGAGCGTAATGGAGAAGGTCGGCAACGACAAGAAAATACGGGGCGTATCCTTTCTCTTTGATAATTGAAAGTTCGTAAGTGATGCGCTCTTCGATTTCAGGCGTTTTTTTTACCCCGCGCAAGCTTAAGCCGGCATAAACTTTTTCCCGCAACTCTTCGTCGTGGTTCTTCCCACCGGTTTTGTATGCAGGGAAAACCCATGTTCCAAGTTTAAGCTCAAGATTACATCCTTCGGCGATTTTTTGCGTGTTTTCGGCCGCTTCGGGAATATCTTTAAACAGCTCGCACATTTTTTCTTGAGTGAGAAACGAAAGGTCGAGCTTGTTATCAGGCGTGGAGATTTCTCCGTAATCTGCATTGTTTTGCACGGACATAAGCGTATCGTGCGCGGGTTTGTCGTCGGGAGAGAGATAGTAAACGTCATGTCCTGCAACGAGTGGGATTTTTTGTGAATGAGCGAATGGAATCAAATCTGGGATATCGAAATCTGGAACTTCTGGGTGCCGCGTAATTTCTAGGTATAAATGGCTCCCAAATATTTTTTTAAGCCGCTTCGCGATTCCTTCGGCTTTATCGCGGTTTTTGTTTTTAAGCGCTGTAGCAATATCTCCGCCGTATGAAGGGCTAATTGATATAAGTCCGTTTGCGTGCCGTTCAAGAAGTTCAAAATCTACGCGCGGTCGGTAGTAAAAACCCTCCAGATGTGACGTTGTTACAATCTGCAATAGATTTTTATACCCGTCGATGTTTTGCGCGAGAAGAAGAAGCCGTCCGCGCCTGTTATCTATGCCTGACTGCCGGTCATTTCTGGTGCGCGCCGCTGTGTATACTTCAACGCCGATAATCGGTTTTATAGAGCGCGCGTGGCATTCTTTATAGAATTCAAGCGCGCCGTATAGGTT
The DNA here is from genome assembly GCA_964372805.1 of uncultured Candidatus Saccharibacteria bacterium. Lineage (GTDB taxonomy): Bacteria > Patescibacteriota > Minisyncoccia > Phycocordibacterales > DSPV01 > 2-02-FULL-46-13. Next base: position 14,067 of record CAYJSB010000003.1, read on the forward strand.
TCCAAGATCTGTGAGTGCAAGCGCGGTTTGCCCGTCGGTTTTTGCAGCATCGACGATTTCCTCTATCTTTGGCAGTGCCGAGAGTAAAGAGTAATGACTATGAGTATGTAGGTGTATGAATTTCATATACGTTTTAGGTGGGTGCCTGCCCCGTAGCGAGCTTTGCTCTGCTACCGGGGTGAGTATGAAGGTGGGTGAATTTCGCCATATGTCTATTATAGCTCACGGCACTGCATTCTGTTTATCTTCAAGCGTGGTGTATAATGTGACGGTATATTATGCAAAAGAGAAGAAAAAGTACCGACGGATTTACGGTTATAGAACTGCTTGTGGTAATGGCAATAATCGGCATTCTTATGTCAATTGTAGTCGTTTCCGCGCAGAGCTCGCGGGAACGTTCGCGCGACAATGAGAGAAAAGCGACGCTTGAAGAACTTACAACGGCGCTTGAGTTTTATCGTGAGAAGAATGGGAAATATCCTTGTACTAATGACGTTGATGCAAGCGGCAATTGTTCTGGTACCACGGTGTGGTATTCGTCGGAACCAAACGACAAAAATTCTGGTAACATTAACGTCTCAAATGGACCAACGACTGGCCCATGCGCTGGTCAGTGGATACCTTGCCTTGCTCCAACTTATATACCAGTATTGCCGCGCGATCCGCTTGGTGGGCAGTCAAAACTTGGATTGCTGCCATCACAAACAACATATTCGGCATGTAGATACAGCAAGTCTGCGTATTGGTATAAATCAACTGGGACAGATTACGCGATAGTTGCGAATTGTTCTCCGGAGCGCCCAATTCCCGCGTTTAGTACTTACCAGACTTTAGGTTCAAACGATCTCAAATATTATTACGATCCGGTAAGGCCTAGCGTTACATCGCAACCGGGGTATGCCTACAAAGTGTATTCGAAGGGCGCTGTTAATTGGTAACGATATGCAGTTTTGTCTTGATGCGGGCTGAATATATAGTTGGCATAGACGAAGTTGGGCGCGGGCCTCTTGCTGGGCCTGTAGCGGTCTGCGCGGTTGTGATAAAAAAGTCGGTGCCGGAAGGATTTTTAAAAGGAATCAGAAATTCTAAAGCGATTTCGGGAAGGGCGAGGGAATTGTGGTACAAAAAAGCGCTAGACGCGCGCAAAGCCGGACAAATTGAGTTCGCTGTTTCATTTTCAAATGCCTCACATATAGACACACACGGCATTGGCGCGGCTTTGCGCGCGTGCATCGCTCGTTCTCTCTCGCGCCTAAAACTGAATCCTGCGCAAACGTGCGTTTTACTCGACGGCAGTATCAAGGCTCCGCCAGCATTTAAAAATCAGTGCACGATTATCAAAGGCGACGAAAAAGTCCCTATTATAGCGCTTGCGTCGGTTATCGCGAAAGTACGTCGCGACCGCTGCATGCGCCGGTATGCCAAGCAATTTCCGGGCTACGGTTTTGAAAAACATGTTGGCTACGGTACCGCAGGGCACTATAGGGCAATCAGACGCTATGGGCTCTGCGAGCTGCACCGGAGAAGCTTTCTCGAAAATGTAAAATTAAAAAATCCCCAACTTGGCCGAGCCCAATCGGGCTTTAGGCAAAAATCAAAATGACATCTTAAAATGTAAAATCGCACTTATGTCTTTTTAGTTTGTGTTGACATTTTTCACTTTGATACTTGCATTTTTAATTTAGCTAGTGCATACTAGCGAACATGGTAGTTCGAATGCGCGCGACGAGAGGACATACCGCCAACAGGCGGTCTCATCACTGGCTTTTGGGCCCGCGCCTTTCAACCTGCAAAGATTGCGGGGGAGCGCATGTTCGGCACCGCGCTTGTGCGACCTGTGGCAAGTATCGCGGCCACGTCGTGATTGACATCGCGGCAAAAGATGCAAAGCGTCAGCGCAGGCAAAAAGAGAAACAGGCGGTAGCGAAATAGTCAATGAAAAATAGGGAACGAAGTGACCATATTTTTCTTGACCCAGCACCTTTCTAGGTTTTTGTAAAAAGCGTAGAGTGTTCGTTCGCAAAAACTGCATGAGATATTACATTCATGAATTCACGCCAAAGGTGCTGGGTGATGATTTTTATACTCGCTCCGTTCGTTAAAAATCAATCATGGCAAATAGGCACCTTTCACGTTCAATAGCATTACAATCCCTCTTCGAGTGGGATGTACGAAAGCTCAAGGCGAGCGACATTGACGCGGTTGTAAAACGCAACCTTGAAGAGTTCGCGCCCGGCATGAGCGATTCTGATTTTGTAACTAAACTTATAAAAACGGTTATCGGAAAGCAGGGGAATTTGGATTCGATTATAGGGAAAGCGGCGCCAGATTGGCCGCTCGAGAAAATATCCACAGTAGACCGCAATGTCCTTCGGATGGGGCTTGCGGAGCTTTTGTTTTCGGACAGATCGGAAGTGCCAGCGAAAGTTGCCATAAACGAAGCTATTGAGCTTGCAAAAACTTTCGGAGGGGATAATAGCGGAAAGTTCATCAACGGCGTTTTGGGGAGCGTTTACAAAGAGCTTGGAGAACCGGGGAAAGACGAGGAGTCCAAGAGAAAGAAAAAAGACAAAGTAACACTTCAGCGCCTTGGCGGTGCCGTGGTTTTTGCCGAGCAAAAAGGAGAAGTGTTCGTAGCGCTTGTGCATGACGTGTTCGGGCACTGGACTCTTTCAAAGGGCGGAGTTGAGGAAGGCGAGGATTTGGAGAAGGGAACTCTGCGGGAACTTTCACAGGAGCTTGGATTAAAGCATTTGAAAATTGTCGAGAAACTCGGGGAGAACCAGTACCTCGCGAGCCACCCCGAAAAAGGGAAACTTTTGAAGCACGTCAATTATTTTCTTGTAGAGTCCAAGTTTGAAGACATAAAACGCGAAGAAAAGGGCGGACTGGACGACGCGCGCTGGTTTAAGCTTGGCGACATTGTCGATTTGAATTTTTACGACGACATCTTGCCAATTATCACAAAGGCGGTTACTATATTACTCAATAAATCAAAATTGAAAATTCAAAAATCAAAATGACAGTGTAAAATTTTATATTTTTTGCGTTGTCATTTTGCGCTTTGCCTAAAGCCCGATTGGGCTCGGCCAATTTATGGATTTTTACATTTTACAATGCCATGATAGATTTCTCTGCGTTTGAATCAAAAATAGGATTAAAGTTTAAAGATGCACGCCTGCTAAAACAGGCTTTTACGCATCGTTCGTACCTGAACGAACACAGGGGTTTAGCTGGCGGTCACAACGAGCGTCTTGAGTTTTTGGGAGACGCTGTTCTCGAATTGATTGTTACCAAGCATCTTTTTGAAAAGTATCCGAATTACAACGAGGGCGAGATGACATCTTTGCGGGCTTCTATTGTGAATGCCGATGCGCTTTCGCGAGTTGCAGACGAAATTGGAATGGATGGATATTTATTGTTAAGCAAAGGGGAAGCGAAAGATAAGGGGCGCGCTCGGCAGTATATTCTTGCGAATACGTTTGAGGCGCTTGTCGGAGCGATTTTTACCGACCGTGGATACGACGCAGCTCAAGAATTTGTAGCGAAAAATACATTTAACTTGCTGGAAAAGATAATCAAGAAGGGTATTTGGATTGACGCTAAAAGCTTATTCCAGGAAAAAGCGCAGGATCGCGCCGGAATCACCCCGTCATACGAGACACTGCGCGAAGAAGGACCCGACCACGACAAATGGTTTACGGTTGGTGTCTATCTCGGGACAGAAGAGATTGGACAGGGAAAAGGAAAGTCAAAACAGGATGCCGAGCAAGCAGCCGCTCGCGACGGGCTGAAGCAGAAAGGATGGGGATAGCGCTCTCGGAAAAGGAAAGTCAAAACAAAAGATGCCGAACAATCCGATGTTTGCGAAGGCGTAAAGGCGAATGGGTGGGAATAACGCTCAGACTATCTATCTTTTCCAAAACGCGCATATCCGCCCGCCGGCGGATTGTTATAGTTGGCGGCGAGAGAGTATTGGAAAATTGATTGTTCAATACGAACGTGCGAACTAGCTATATGAGATGATGCGTTTATATGCTCGGCCGTTTCCCCACATACACGTAAAATGTCCTATAGGACATTTTACGTGTATGTGGGGTGGAGTTGTACGATCTTCAAATTTCAGCTATTCAAGCGGTAAACCAAACTGCTTTCGTAGGTTTGAGTCGTTTTCCACCGCTTCGGCAATAAGATAGATAAGGTCTTTACCGATTTTGAAGTCTGCTTTTAGAAGCGCAACAAGGTCTTCACAGTCGTAAGGATATATCCAAACACTGTCTTGCATGCGCCTGAAGCCGATTGCTTGCAATGTGTTTCTTACTTTTGTTCGAGTACCCCTTCGGTGTTCGGGGATATCAAAAACGAGCAGTCGCCACTTTTTGTCCCATCGTTTCGGTTTTTTAATTTGGTAGTTGTGCGCCTCGAGCAAATTGAGTTGTGCTTGTCCTTTTGGTGTTATGTGCAAATATCCTTTTTCATCGCGCGTAAGAAGTTCCGCGTCAATGAGACGATCTCGCGCCCGATTGATCAACTCCTTTCGGCGCGGTCCGCGAAAATCAGAAATGCCCATTTTCTTTAGCGCGTACAAAACGTTTGGTGCGACAAGTGCAACGCCAAGCACCCCCGCTGCTGCTATGGTCATGAGCACAGCGTTTCGCAATTCACCCCGCCTCCTCCTTTTTGTAACTTCTTTTTCAAGATTACCCATACACGCATCTTATCCTATAGGACAAGATACGTGTAGGTTGACAGAGGTAAATGGGTGGGGTGTATGGCGGATGGAACGGCGGAGCACTGTGCGTCGCCGAGTACCACAAAACTAAAACAAACAGGCCATAGTACGCCTGATCCAGAAGGGATGAAGTATGATAAAGAAATACACGGTATCCTTCGACAACGAGTTGAGAAGGTTGATGAAAAACGATGGTGCCGCACGTCAAGTTGCTGGCGATTTGCAGGTGCTATTACTGCGCATTTTGAAATGGTTCCACTATCTAGCAGATGGCGGGAACAGTTTCTGCCATGACGAGGCTTGGCACAAGCAGATAGTGGATTCATTGGTCCGAGAGCGTAGTCGGTGTATCCTGCAGAAATTTCTAGATGCACAACGCATGACAGCCTTCATCAAACCTCTAATTGTCCACCACGAACCCACACAAGGCTTAGGTATGAATGTTCTGTTTTTAGGGAAAGGCAACTTCATTATTGCCTCTGTGAATGTCTACCTAAATATGGATGGGACCTTTCAATCCAGTACCAGCGGGTTCCGAATGCTTTAGTTGGTTCAGTGCCGTGATTCCAGGCGGAGCTTCAAGCTTCGCCTTTTTCTTTTCTCGTAAGAAACGCTATAATTTCCCTATGTATTTGAAGAGTATTGAACTCTCCGGTTTTAAGTCGTTCGCTAAAAAGACGGCGCTTGATTTTGGATCGCCGATAACTTCAATCGTAGGTCCAAACGGCTCTGGCAAATCAAATGTTGCAGAGGCCTTTCGGTTTGTGCTTGGCGAGCAGTCCATAAAATCGTTGCGCGGAAAGCGCGGCGAGGACTTGATTTTCAACGGTTCCAGAACGCTGGCGCGCGCAAATAGGGCGTCGGCGCGCATCACGCTGGATAATTCAAAGCGTTTATTAAACATTGATTTTGACGAAGTAACGATTGAGCGAGTGGTGCACCGCGATAACCAGAACGAATATATCATCAACGGCAGTCAGGTGCGACTCAAAGATATTGTTGAGCTTTTGGCGCAGGCACATATGGGTCCGACCGGGCACCATATAATTTCACAGGGCGAGGCGGACAGAATTTTAAATGCGAATCTCAAAGAGCGTCGGCTAATGGTGGAGGACGCGCTCGGATTGAAAATCTACCAATTCAAGCGCGCGGAGAGCGAGCGTAAGCTTGAAAGGACGCGCGAAAATATCAAGCAAGTCGAATCACTGCGCCGCGAGCTCGCACCGCACTTGCGTTTCCTGAAAAAGCAGGTGGAAAAGGTTGAAAAAGCAAAACAGATAAAAGGCGAGCTCGCGGCGCTCTACAAAGAATTCTTATCGCGCGAGGGAAAATATCTTTCCGGCGAACGCGAAACGATATCACGCGAAGTTAAAGAGCCGAAAGCGAAACTGGAAAAACTAGAGCATTCTCTTTCTGTGGCGAAAAAAAAGCTTGAGAAGTCAAAAAGTCATGACGATAAAAGCGCGTCTGTCCTTTCTTTTGAAAAACAATTGCGCGAATTGCGCGTTCAAAAAGACGAGTTGGTGCGCGAGGCGGGACGGCTTGAAGGAGAGCTTGCCAGCGAAGAACGCCGGTATAAAAAGTTTTCTCTGTCAGGCGCCGCGGATGAGCAACGACTCGTACCCCTTTCGGAAGTAAGATTGCTTTCCGAAGACGTCCAAAATCGATTATTGCTGGCAGAAAAAGCGGGCGAGCTTGGCGCCGTGCGGGCGATTCTCGCCGATTTGAAAAAGATATTCACGGCATTCGTAAAAAAGTTCGAATCCGCTACGCATTCTGGCTCACTCTTTGAATCTAATGACGAGATTGAACGCCTTAAAAAAGAACAGGCCGACATTTCAAAGCGGATTGACGGATTGGAAAAGCAGGAAAGTGAGGCATCGGCTTTGTATGAAAAGCTCCGTTTGGAGATAGAAAAAGGGAAGGACGAGAGTCGAGACGCGGAGCGGGAGATTTTTAAAGTTATGGCGGAGCAGAATGAGTTGCGGGCTACACTTAACCTTCAAAAGAGCAGGGAAGACAAGCTTCGTTTGGAATCCGACGAATTCGATCGGGAGCGAAAAGAGGCCGCCGTTCTTGTCGGTCCCGAAGTCGTACGCGACGCGGAGCAAGCTTCCGAATCGTTCCAATTGGAAGAACGTTCTTTGCAGCGTGAGCGTCACAGGCAGCTTGAAAAGTTCAAGATACGCCTCGAAGAGCTTGGAGGGGCTACGAGTGAAGAAATGCTCAAAGAATACTGGGGTGTGGCAGACAGGGATTCATTTTTGGAGCGGGAGATAGTCGATCTTGAGCAATCGGCTGATTCGCTTGAGACGCTTATCAAAGAACTCACAGAAAAATTGGATATTGAGTTTCGCGATGGCGTACGTCGAATCAACTCGCAGTTTGAAGAATTCTTTAAGTTAATATTTGGCGGCGGACAAGCGGAACTCGTGGTGGTTAAGCCGGAAAAACGCAAGAATGTTGAGATGGACGAGCTGTTATCGGTTGAGATGGGAGAAGAGGCGGTTCCTGAAGAAGAGGAGGTGGAAGAGGGAATTGAAATAAAAGTTAGTTTGCCCCACAAGAAAATCAAAGGGCTTGAAATGCTTTCGGGAGGCGAGCGCGCGCTCACGTCCATCGCGCTTCTCTTTGCGATTTCTCAAGTGAATCCGCCGCCGTTTATCGTGCTTGACGAGACCGACGCGGCGCTCGATGAAGCCAATTCGCGCAAGTACGGCGATATGATCGAGAATCTCTCAAAAGTTTCCCAGCTTGTTCTGATTACGCACAACCGCGAGACGATGTCCCGCGCCGGCGTGCTTTACGGTGTGACGATGGGGCAAGAAGGTGTTTCAAAACTACTGTCCATTCAATTTGAAGAGGCAGTGAGGGCGGC
>CAYJSB010000003.1:21776-23702 GCA_964372805.1 uncultured Candidatus Saccharibacteria bacterium
GATATTCGCAAAGATGTAGAGTTTTCAGCCGAGCTCCGCGGGGAGCACTTGCGGTTTCTTTCAACGTGGGGGTTGTTTAGTCCGGAACATGTAGACGAGGGCACGAAGCTGCTTATTGAAGAGCTTGAGGTGCCGGAACAAGCGGTTTGTCTTGATTTGGGATGCGGATACGGAGTAATCGGGCTGGTAATGGCAAAGCTTGCATCGCAGGGACGCGTGCATATGGTTGATAAAGATTTTGTCGCGATTGAGTACGCGAAGAAAAATACGGAAGCAAACGGTCTGAAAAATTGTGAGACGTATCTAAGCAACGGTTTCAGTCATGTTCCGTCTGACGTTAAGTTTGATGTTATCGCTTCCAATCTTCCGGCAAAACCGAGCAAGGGGTTGTATCAGATATTATTTGACGATGCGAAAAAGTATTTAAAACCGGGCGGAAAGTTCTATGTTGTTGTTATATCAGGGCTTAAGGAATTTATTAAACGAAGTTTCAAAGAGATTTTTGGCAACTGCGAGAAAGTGAGGCAGGGGAAAACACACTGCGTGTTTGTGGCCGTTAAGGTGTAGCGCTGTTTGACTCTCCGATCTTCTTCTGTTAGCATGAGCCCCATGTTAAAAATCAGATTGCAACGCGTGGGACGCAAGAATATTCCGACGTTTCGCATTGTGCTCACCGATTCAAAGAATTCCACGAAAAGCGGGAAGTATTTGGAAGTGCTTGGTTCTTATGATCCGGTCAAGAAAACAAAACTGATAAAAGCTGATCGCATAAAGCACTGGCTTTCTGTTGGCGCGCAAGCGACGGGAACTATGCACAATTTTTTGATTTCGGAAAAAGTGATAACCGGTAAAAAGATAAACGTGCTTCCGCGCAAGAAACCGATTAAAAAAGAGGAGACGGCGAAAACAGAAGCAGCGCCCGTGGCAACAGGAGGGGAACAGAAACCAGTTGAGACCGTACCAACAGCAGAAGCTCCTGCAGAAGCGAAATAGAGCTATTTTACAAAACCATCCCAACGTTAGTCGGGACGGTTTTAACTGTTTAAACAACCCATGATACAATTCCATCGTCAGATATTGTACCGGTATCTTCCAAGGAAAACTCTTTTTTGGCTGCGGTTGTCGCACTGTCTGATTCAATTGGTTACAATTTAAAGGATTTGTTTGGGTTGATACGGTGAGTGATAAAACACTAAAAAATAATTTTCTCACGGTATTTTTGTTGAGAAGCCACTATGTACTATGTACTAACTCTACGCTATAGCGCAGAGTTAGTACATAGTTGACGTGGTTGAAAATATGACTAGTTTCGGAGAATTATCCCGATGTTTAGTCGTGGCGGTCTTGCGTTCGTAAGCTGGTTTCAATGCCTATCAACATGATGCTATAGCGGGTTACCCCAGTTATTTCTGTTGGTGGAACCCGTTGCAAACGATTTTCTTTTTGAATTTTAGAAGCGCCTATGATACAATTCCCAAAGCAGTAAGTCCCGACCGAAGTGTCGGGATAACGGAAGCGGTCGAATACTGCACGATTAGCAGATTTTCCAAAAATGTCATGAACGATCAGGATGTCCAGTTTCTGGAATATGTCGTCAAGGCCCTTGTTGATAATCCGAACGATGTGAAAATCGAACGGACGGTTGACGAGATGGGAGTGCTTTTGAAGCTCTCCATAAGTCCGGCTGATATGGGAAAAGTGATTGGCCGCATGGGCAACACCGCCAAAGCGATTCGCACGCTGTTGCGTGTCGTAGGCATGAAGAATAATGCCCGCGTGAACCTCAAGATCAACGAGCCGGAAGGAAGTACTCGCGTAGAAAAAGCGACCAAGACGGTAGACGAGTCGCTGGAAGATTTGAAACTCTAGTAAAAATTCCTTCACTCAAGCGCTTCGCGTCTCGCGAATCACAGCCGGTCTTTTCCG
>CAYJSB010000004.1:0-22488 GCA_964372805.1 uncultured Candidatus Saccharibacteria bacterium
GCTGTTGCGTGTCGTAGGCATGAAGAATAATGCCCGCGTGAACCTCAAGATTAACGAGCCGGAAGGCGCAGCTCCTCGCTCCGAAAAAGCAACCAAGACGGTAGACGAGTCGCTAGAGGACCTCAAACTTTAATTTTTACTAAAGCACTACGCAGATTAAGAAAATCAATTCGCTTTTTAACGGAAAACAAAAAACTCCTCGCAGACTCGTCAAACAATTTTGTTTTCCTAAAAAGTTCATGATTTTCAAACCCTGCTTCGCTAGCCCGTAAAAATTGAAGTTTTCGGTAAAGTAAAAGAGAAGCAAAAACCGCCGAAAGGCGGTTTTTGCTTTGTTGACAAAAGTTGGTTCTTGGCTAGAGTGGCAGGCAGATAGTGCAGAAAAACCAAAAAGAGAAAGGTAAACAGAATGAGTATAAGAATTGTTCTTCATGGTTACAAAGGGAAGATGGGAAAGGCCATTGTCAACTGTGTGCCATTGCATGAAGGGGTCACAATCGTTGGGCATATTGACGTGGACAACAGAGGTTCTCTAGCCGAGATGCTCAAATCAGCGGACGCTGTTGTCGATTTCAGTTCGCCTGACGTCACAGCTGATTTAGCATCGCGCTGTGCTGATGTGATGTTACCTCTTGTGATTGGCACAACAGGGCACACGGATGAACAGAAAAAGGAGGTTGTTCATCATACCGACATGATTCCCATTGTCATGGCTTCCAACTTCTCCACCGGCGTGAATGCGCTCTTCGGGCTGACGCGCAAGGCGGCGGAGATTCTTGGTCCCGGCTTCGACCTCGAAATTGTGGAAACGCACCACCGGCTCAAGAAAGACGCGCCGAGCGGGACTGCAAAATCGCTTGCCGAGATTCTGAAACAAGTTCGTGATCATCAGATTGGCGTCGGGGAATTTCCCCGCGTCAAGTACGGTCGTCGTACTGATGTTGGTGACGTTGGACGAAATCCAAACGAAATCGGTATTCATTCCATTCGCGGCGGCGATGTCGTCGGTGACCACACGGTCATCTTCGCCGGAAACGGCGAGAGGGTGGAATTGACTCACAAAGCATCCAGCCGCGAAACCTTCGCGAACGGCGCCTTGCGCGCCGCCGAGTGGATCATCGGCAAACCGCCCGGCCTCTACGACATGATGGATGTCCTCGGGCTCAAGTAGGCAAAGGTTTTTGCCAACTGCCGTCGGAAATCTCCGGCGGCTTTTTTCTTGCCCCACACTAAACAAATGCGGCCGCATTTGTTTAGTGTGGGGAGCTTGCCCTTGTCTTTTTTTCCTTTACCCTTTACCCTACACCCTATACCCTCATCATGACTTTCCATATAATCACGTTATTCCCAAACGCTTTTAAATCCTACCTCGGGGAGTCTATTTTGAAGCGGGCGATTGAGAACAAAAAGATAGCGGTGAAGTTTTATAACCCGCGCGATTTTTCGGAGGACAAGCACGCACGTGTAGATCGTCGTCCGTACGGCGGCGGACCGGGAATGGTGATACAGGCAGAGCCAGTTATTAAGGCAATTGAAAAAGCTTATTCTGATGTTCTCAAGAACACTAGAATAAGGAAACTACACCCCACACCCCACACCCCACACCCTGTGGTGATTTGGCTGACGCCAAGCGGAAAACAGTTTGATACGAAAGTTGCAAAGGCCTACGCCAAAAAATACACAGATATTATTTTCGTTTGCGGGAGATACGAGGGAATAGACGCAAGAGTTAAAAAAGTATTTTCCGCCCGAAGCGGGTCCGCCTTTTGCGGAAAGGTTGAAGAAGTATCCGTCGGACCGTTTGTATTAACCGGTGGGGAATTGCCGGCGATGATTATCATGGATTGCGTCTCGCGCCAGATCGAAGGCGTACTTGGAAATCTTGATTCAATAGAAGAGAAAAGAGTTTCATCTTCTGAAGTGTACACTAGGCCGGAAGTATTTGTGCATAAAGGCAGAAAATATCGCGCTCCAAAGGTGCTTTTGTCGGGACACCACGGAGAGATTGACGAGTGGCGAGAAAAGATGGGTTAATCCACAGGGTCGCTTGACAAAAAAAGCAGTCTGGTATAAACTGCCCCACTACGCGAGCAAGATTGAGTTATAGGGGAAAGGCATAGGGCACAAGTTCATAAGCCATATTCTTGCTTACCAATTAAACAGCGAAAACAAAAGAGGAATCCGCGACAAGCGCGGATGCCGTTTTTGTTTTTGAAGTTTGAGAAGCATGAAAAGCGGACACGCGTCTTTTAATAGTTTTAATCAACTACGCGCATGCCTACAGAAGAAAAAACCTCAGGAGCAAGGCCGAAGAAATATTTCAGCAGATTTAAAGAACCGCTTGCTCCAATTCCACAGCTTGTGGAGGGCCAGCTTGATTCATTCAAGTGGCTTGTGGAGAAAGGGCTAACAGAAGTGTTTAAAGAATTTTCTCCGATTGAAGATTATTCGGGGAAGAAATTCGCGCTTGAGATAACAGGGTTTACCCTTGCCGAGCCAAAGTACGATGAGTACTACGCAAAGGATAATAAGCTTTCCTACGAGGCGCCTATCAAGATGACTTTGCGTCTCAAGAATAAGACCTTGAATAGCTCCAAAGAACAGGAGATGTTTATGGCTGATTTTCCGATTATGACATCGCATGGGACATTTATTGTTTCCGGTATTGAACGCGCCATTGTTCCGCAGCTTGCGCGTTCGTTCGGGGCATTTTTCACTTCTGCCGAAATTAAAGACAAGCGCTATTTTGGCGCAAAAATCATACCGTCGCGAGGCGTGTGGATTGAAATAGAGACGGAAGCTGACGGCGCTATTTATGCTCGCATTGATAGGAAGCGAAAATTTCCGATCACATCGCTTTTGCGCGTGCTTTCGCAGGCAACCGACAAAGATATTTTGAAAGCTTTTGACAAGTATCCTGCGTCTCGGCAGTTTATAGAAATGTCATTTGCAAAAGATCACGCCAAAACAATCGATGAATCATACATTGAAATACATAAGCGCCTTCGCGATGGCGAGATCGGCTCTGTCGACAACGCCAAAGAGTTTATCAACAGCATTTTCAATCCAACTAGGTACGATCTGTCGAAAGTGGGACGTTTCAAGCTCAATAAGCGCCTCAATCTTCCTCTAGGAGAAAAAGAACTTGAGCGACGAACAATTTCGTTTGACGATTTGGTGCTGATTTTGGCTCACGTGGCGCAGTTAAACACCACTCCTGGCGCTATCGAAGATGATATCGACCATCTTGGAAGCCGGCGCGTTCGTTTTGTCGGCGAGCTTTTGCAGCAAAAGGTTCGTATCGGCATGTCGCAAATCAAGCGAAATATTCAGGATAGGATGTCGACGATAGACGCGGACGTAACGATGCCAACGCAGTTCATCTCCCCAAAGCCATTGCAGGCGCGTATCAAGGAATTTTTCACAACGAACCAGCTCTCGCAGTTTATGGCGCAGGAAAACATTCTCGCCGAGCTGGAGCATTTGCGATTGCTCTCTGCGCTGGGACCGGGAGGACTTACGCGAGAGCGCGCTGGTTTTGAAGTTCGCGATGTGCATCCGTCCCACTATGGACGACTTTGCCCGATTCATACGCCAGAAGGTCCAAACATCGGTCTTATTCTTCACCTTGCGATGTATGCGAAGATAAATGAATTTGGCATGATAGAAACGCCGTATGCGATTGTAAAAAAAGGGAAGGTTACTAAAGAAATCAAATACCTCAACGCGCTTGAAGAAGAGAACTTCAATATCGCGCACGCGGCGATCGAATGTGACGCAGAAGGAAATATTCTTGACGTAGAAGTTGAAGTTCGCATCAACGGCAAGCCCGGACTTGTCCGCCGCGATAATGTGCAATACATGGACGTTTCCACGAATCAGGCGTTTTCTATAGCGACTTCCATGATTCCGTTCTTAAACCACGACGATGCAAACCGCGCGCTCATGGGTTCAAATATGCAGAAACAGGCGACTCCGTGCCTTATACCGGATGCTCCGCTTGTAGCTACCGGCATTGAGCGCAAAGGGGCGATTGATACCGGACGCGTGGTGCTTTCACAGGAGGGGGGCACGGTTACATATGCGGATGCAAGAAGTATTAGGGTAAAGGCAGGCCGAACAGGAAAGGAGCACGCCTATTCGCTAGTAGGTTTTTCCAGAACAAACGGTTTTACCGTATTTCACCAGCGTCCGTCGGTTTCTGTCGGTGACAAAGTAAAGAAAGGAGATGTGCTCGCGGATACGTCGTCTTCCGATCACGGAGAAATGGCGCTTGGGCAAAATATACTCATCGCTTTTATGTCATGGTCGGGCGCAAACTATGAGGACGCCATTATTCTTTCGGAAAGGATTGTGCGCGAGAGCAGGTTTGCCTCCATTCATATAGAAGAATTCGTAGTGAACGTACGCGACACGAAACTCGGCCCCGAAATCACAACGCACGATATTCCAAATGTCGGCGAGACGAAGCTGAAAAATCTTGACGAGGACGGCATCATCAGAATAGGAGCGGAAGTGCGGCCCGGCGATATTCTTGTCGGCAAGATTACGCCGAAAGGAGAGACACAGCTGACTCCGGAAGAGAGGCTTTTGAGATCGCTATTCGGCGAGAAAGCGCGCGATGTGAAAGATACTTCAAAACGAACGGAAAACGGCAAACGAGGGCGAATTGTCGGCGTTAAAGTTTTTTCACGCGAAAAAGGCGACAAGCTAGAATCAGGAATCATAAAGCGAATTCACATAGAAGTCGCAGAAGTTCGAAATGTTTCTGTTGGAGACAAGCTTGCCGGACGGCACGGAAACAAGGGAGTTATCTCTAGGATTTTGCCGGAGGAAGATATGCCGTTTATGCCCGATGGCCAGCCGATAGACATGATTTTGACTCCGCTTGGCGTTCCGTCTCGTATGAACCTAGGACAGATCTTGGAACTGCATCTCGGACTTGCGGCTCACACTCTTGGCTATCAGGCGATTGTTCCGCCGTTTGCGGGAGCGACCGATTCAGAAATCAAGGAAGAGCTCAAGAAAGCCGGCTTCTCCGAGAACGGAAAAATCGGACTTAAAGACGGGCGTACTGGCGAATCGTTCGAGCAAGAAATAGCGGTGGGCTACATGTATATCATGAAGCTTCATCACATGGTTGAAGACAAAATTCACATGCGCTCCATCGGTCCGTATTCGCTCATTACGCAGCAGCCGCTTGGAGGCAAAGCGCAGGGCGGAGGACAGCGATTCGGAGAAATGGAAGTGTGGGCGCTTCTCGGACATGGAGCGGGATACACGTTGCGCGAAATGCTTACGGTGAAATCAGACGATATTGTAGGCCGCGCTGCCGCGTTTGATTCGATTGTTCGCGGCGCCGATATCAGCCAGTCGAATATTCCGGCATCGTTCAATGTTTTGCTTAATAATTTGCGCGGTTTGGCGTTGGACGTGAATCTTGAGCGGCGAAATCCGAGCGCCGAGGTTGAAGAAAGACCTCGACGCAGAATGAGACGCATATAAAATCAAAATAACATCGCCACAATGAAACAAAACAAATACGGATTTCCTCAAGATTTTGACACTATCGCTCTGCGTGTCGCGTCCCCGGAGCGCATAAAAGAATGGTCATACGGAGAAGTAACAAAGCCGGAAACCATCAATTATCGAACACAACGCTCAGAAAAGAGCGGACTCTTCGACGAAAAGATATTTGGTCCCGACAGGGACTTTGAGTGTTACTGCGGAAAATATCGCGGCATCCGCTATAAAGGCATCGTGTGCGAAAAGTGCGGAGTTGAAATAACTCGGTCTATCGTTCGTCGCGAAAGAATGGGGCATATCGAGCTTGCAAGCCCCGTAAGCCACATTTGGTTTTTGCGGAGCATGCCGTCCCGAATCGGGCTTGTTCTTGGAATGTCGGCGGACGACCTTGAAAAAGTGATTTACTTCGCCGGCTACATTGTCACAAACGTTTCCGAAGAACAAAGAAACGAAATACTTCGCGATTTGGATTCCGAATTCAAAGCGAAAGTTAAAGCGGCCCACGACGACAAGACGAAAGAGGCATTTAAAGAAATGTTTACAAAGACCAAAAAGGAGATTGATGGCATACGCCCGGGCGCGGTTCTTGACGAAGTTTCGTACCATAACTTCTCCATGAAATACAGCACATTGTTCGAGGCCGGAATCGGGGCTGAGGCGATTTATGATTTGTGCAAGAACGTTGATTTGCATAAGCTTGCGGCTCGGCTTGAAGCCGACAGCGAAAAAGCTTCAACGATTGAGCGCGACAGACTGAACAAGCGATTGTCGCTTGTCCGTTCTATGATCGGTTCGGGGATTTCTCCGGATTGGATGTTTTTGACTCGCATTCCGGTTATACCGCCTGCCCTGCGTCCAATGGTGCCGCTCGACGGCGGTCGCTACGCGACTTCTGACGTAAATGATTTGTATCGCCGAGTTATAAACAGAAACAACCGACTTAAGAAGCTTAAAGAGATTAACGCGCCGGAAGTCATTCTTCGAAACGAGAAGCGCATTTTACAGGAAGCCGTTGACGCTTTGATAGACAACAGTCTTCGCCATGGCTCAAGCATTATGTCTTCGCTTAGCCAAATGCAAAGGCGTCCATTAAAGTCGCTTGCGGACAATCTTAAAGGAAAGCGCGGGCTTTTTCGCCAGAACCTTCTCGGAAAACGAGTAGATTATTCGGGACGTTCGGTTATTGTTGTCGGCCCGGAATTAAAAATCCACCAATGCGGTCTGCCGAAGCAGATGGCGCTTGAGCTTTTCCGCCCGTTCGTCATCGCAAAAATTTTGGAACGCGAATTTGCGTTCAATATCCGAGGGGCAAACCGACTGATAGACGATGATGTTCCCGAAGTGTGGGCGATTCTTGAAGAAGTAATTCAGGACAAATATGTGCTCCTAAACCGCGCGCCGACTTTGCACCGTCTAGGTATTCAGGCGTTCAAACCGGTTTTAATTGAAGGAAGCGCTATTCAGGTGCACCCGCTTGTATGTACAGCTTTCAACGCGGATTTCGACGGCGACCAGATGGCTGTGCACCTGCCTCTTTCTCAGGAAGCGCAAGCGGAGGCAGTGAATATTATGGCGGCTGATAAAAATATCCTTAAACCGGGAAGCGGAGATACAACCGCAAGCGCCAAGATGCTTGACATCGTACTCGGAGCTTTCTGGATGACGAAAGATTTTTCGGCAAAAGACGCAAAGGAGATAAAGTATTTTGAATCTCCGTCAAGCGTCTTGCTCGCCTACAATTACGGGGGTGTCGGATTCCGCGAGAAAGTAAAAATTCTTGCCCCGGAAGAACTTCGTTATGCGGAATTCAAAGGAGGATTGTTTGAAACGACTGCCGGACGCGTTGTATTCAATGAAGTCCTCCCACCCGATTATCCGTATATCAATAAAGAGGTAGACCGCAAAGATATGGCAAAGATAGTTGACGATCTCATCTCGCGCTACGGCATTGCGAATGCACCGTCGATCCTCGACGAGATTAAACAGCTCGGATTTTACTACGCTACCCGTTCCGGCATTACTTGGGGAATAGACGACATAAAGATTCCGGAAGGGAAATCAGATGTCATAAAAAAGGCAAAAGAAAAATCCGATGAAGTGCAAACTCAATATGACGGAGGACTTCTCTCTGCCGAAGAGCGTATGCGCAAGAATGTTGAGATTTGGCACGGAGCAAAAAATGATGTTGAGCGCCTTATTCCGGACTCAATGGATAAAACTGGTTCGGTTTACGATATGTGGAAGTCCGGCGCGCGAGGCTCGCTCTCGCAAATCACGCAGATGGTCGGGATAAAAGGACTCATTCAGAATACCGCAGGCGAGACGATTGAGTTTCCGATTCTTTCGTGCAGTAAGGAAGGTCTAACACCGATTGAATACTTCATTACAACTCACGGTTCGCGCAAAGGTTTGACCGATACGGCTCTCAACACAGCGAAAGCAGGATATCTCACAAGACGGCTATTTGTTGTCGCGCAGGATGTTGTGATTACGGAAGAGGATTGCGGAACGAAAGACACTATTACGATCAGTTCGAGCGGAAGTGTCGCCGGCTTGCAGATATCGGTCGCGAAACATATTCGCGGGCGCGTACTTGCGGAGGATTTGGAGAAAGACGGTAAGATGCTGTTTAGAAAGGGGACGCTTCTTTCTAAAGAAATGGCCCATAAGATAGAAGAGTCGGGATTTGCAAGCGTGAAGGTTCGTTCGCCCTTGGCGTGCAAATCTGTTAAAGGTTTGTGCGCAATGTGTTACGGTCTTGATTTAGGAAAGAATAAGATTGTGGATCTTGGTGAGGCCGTCGGAACTGTTGCGGCTCAAGCTATCGGAGAGCCGGGAACACAACTTACGATGCGCACTTTCCATGCCGGAGGCACGGCGTCAGTCGGCGGAGATATCACGCAGGGTTTGCCTCGCGTCGAAGAAATCTTCGAAAAGCGTTCGCCCAAAAACCCCGCCATCGTTTCAAGCGTTGATGGGATGGTTTCGGAAATAAGAGATTTGGGCAAGGAAAAGGTTATTGTAATCATACCGACAGGGGAGCATCGTCCCAAAAAGAAGAAAAAAGGTTCGACAGAGGCCATAGAATACACCGTGAATTATAAGCGTATGGCCCTTGTAAAGACTGGAGACAGCGTGGAGCGCGGAGATATTCTAACTGACGGTTCTGTCGACATAGACGAATTGTTCGAGTACGGAGGAGCCGAGAAGGCGCAGAATTACATAATTTCCGAAGTTACGAAGCCGTATGAACTGCAGGGAGAAACAGTGTCTCGAAAACATATTGAAGTTATCGTAAGACAAATGTTTTCCCGATTAAAAGTGAAAGAAAAGGGCGATAGCGCGTTTTCTTTCGGTGACATCGTATCGCTAAACGAGCTTTATCTTGAAAATCTTGCGGTGAAAGAGAAGGGAGGCGAAGAAGCGAAAGTAGAGCAGGTCGTTATGGGAATTGCAGAAGCGTCTCTTACACGCAGAAGCTTCCTTGCGTCGGCATCTTTTCAGCACACGGCGCGTATGCTCATCTCAAGCGCGGTTCGCGGAGCCGTGGACCACCTTTCTGGCCTCATGGAGAACGTTATCATTGGACGGCTTATTCCTGCCGGCACTGGTTTCCCTGGAAGCCCAAAGCATGAAATGATAGTTAAAATAAAGGCGCAGAAAGCTGAATTGGAGCGGCAGGCGTTTTTGGAAATGCAGCGCGAGGCGGAGCGTCCGGAAGTCTAGCGAGATAAAAATGCAAAAATCAAAATGTAAAATGACAATGTAAAAATGGAATTCTTTTACATCAATGTCTTTATTGCCTAGCGAGTGAGCGGAGAGAAAAAGTATCTTCTTTTTCTCTCCCGAGCGAGTGACGGCAACAAAGGGTTAGACACCCTTTATCGCCTAGTACTAGTAAGTGAGCGGAGAGAATATGCCACCAAGGTTTTGAAAGATGGGGATTTAGTTGAGGCGGATGCGGACAAGGGGATCGTAAAGATACTCAAAAAGGCGAAATGAAAGGCGTAGGGCCGAGACCTACCCTGTACTTCCGCGGCGGATGGTTCAGGACGGGAAGTGCTTAGAATTATCACTAAGAGGCTCTGGCTTGAAATGAGCCGATGTGGTAACATAGAATCATGTCCAAAAATACTCGCTTCACAATTGAATTTGGGCGCGAAACTGACGGTCGGTTCATTGCCGAAGTCAAAGAATTGTCAGGAGTGCTTTGCTATGGTACAAGCCGCAAGGAGGCGCAAGCCAAAGCCGAAGCGCTAGCGCTTCGGGTGGTTGCCGATCGCCTGGAATCCGGCGAGCAAATCCCGGAGCTCGCTTCCGTTGAGTTCAGTCTGGTAGCATGAGTAGTTGGCCGGCCACGAAAGGAAATCGCGTGCTGGCCGCTTTGTTTCGAATCGGTTGGCAAGAAAAGCGTCAAACCGGTTCACATCTTGTTTTGAATAGGGATGGTTGGCCTGATTATGTTTGGGCTTTTCATGACCGCGAAGAGATTGGTCCGAAAATGCTCGTTCGTGTTGCCAAGAAAACCGGCCTTAAGCCGGAAAATTTGTAACACGTGGACAACGGCGAGAAACCCTTCTGCCTCATCGCTACAAAAATCGCCACGAAAGTTTTGAAGGATGGGGATTTGGTAGAAGTTGACGCTAGTAAAGGTGTTGTAAAGATTATAAAGCACGCAGAAAAGTAAAAATGTTATACTAAACCAAATGGGAAAAGCGTATAAGACAAAAAGAAGATACGCAAAACTATATAAATACAAACCGCCACGAAGCGTGGCGGTTTGCGAACGATGCCATTATGGTAGCAAGTAGGATAAATAAGTCAATAGTAGGGTGCGAATAACTATTAATGAATTCTAACTATGCCCAGTAGCGTTGAACAAATCAAAGAGCGGTTGAGTATCGCCGATATTGTCGGTTCCTATATACAATTGGAAAAAACAGGCGCGAACCTCAAAGCAAAGTGCCCCTTTCACAATGAACGCACCCCGTCATTCTTTGTCTCGCCCGCTCGAGGAAGCTACTATTGTTTTGGGTGTTTTCCGCCCGGCCAACTGGTGAAAACACCATTTGGTTATCATGCAATTGAGACGATCGATGCAAATCACTATGTGTATTCTGGCCACGGACATATTAGAAAAGTGCTAGCCACTCAATATAGAGAATATCAAGGAGGTTTGATTGAGGTAAAAACACAAAAGCTCGGCGGAACAATTTCGTTAACATCCGATCACCATGTTCCAATTATACGACCTAAGACGAAGTACTATAAAAAAACAAAACAATTCTACAGGCAGGTTCGCGGATATCAACTAAAGGGCAAGGAAGGATTGACATTAAACCGAGAGAAACTTGGAAGATATGGCGACATGTTGGAAGTTCCAGCTGGAGAATTGAAGGCAGGAGATTTTGTATTATACCCAATCACGACATCAATCACGGATATACCACACATTGATCTTTCAACCTACCTTACAAAAACGTACCACAAAGGACCGAAACCGAGAATCATACCGTATTCGGTGCCAGTTAGTAAGGATTTTTTAAGACTTGTCGGTTATTATCTTGCTGAAGGAAGCAACCACCGAGCGTACATTCGTTTTAGTTTAGGTAATCACGAAGAAATTTTTGCGCGAGAGATAGTACGTTTAATCAAAAAAGTTTTTGGCTTAAAAGCAACCATATATCGGCGGTCCAAAATCAAAACAGCCAAAACTGGTTTGGAAATTACCGTATGTCACTCGTATCTCGCAGATATTTTTGCGAATTTGTGCGGCAAAGGAGCGGAGCATAAACATATCCCATTTATTTTTCAGGAATTACCGCCAGCTAAGCAGATGATACTGGTACAAGCAATCAATAAAGGAGACGGCCACTCTTTCATACCTCGTTTGTCATCGCATGTATGTACTGTACTCACCATAGTTTCTCCCGTGCTCATTGAACAAGTTACAGATATTCTACTTAGAAACAACATCTTTCCTTCCGTTTCAAGTTCACCAAAAAGAATAGACAAACTCGGTACCAATCATAAAGGAACTAATTCTGTTAAATGGTCTCCTACTGCTCACGCGCGCCATGAAGTAACGTATAGCAACGGTGAGGCAACCTATTGGCTTTTGCCGATAAAAAATGTGACCACGCGATTGTACCAAGGACCAGTTTACAATCTTACCGTAGATGAAGACCATACCTATATTGCGAAAAATTTTGCGGTATCAAACTGTGGCGCGAAAGGCGATATCTTTTCTTTTGTTCAGGCATTCGAGGGCTTGGATTTTATTGGCGCTTTGCGGACTTTAGCCGCTCGCGCTGGCGTCGAAATAATCGCCGAAGATCCTCGTGTGCGCGACGCGCGCGAGCGCGTTTATGCAGTGCTAGAAACCGCAACTCTTTTCTTTCAGCGCGAGCTCGGCAATGAAAAAAAAGCACTCGAATACCTTCTAAAGAGAGGAGCCAATGAAGAGACGATAAGTTCGTGGCGAATTGGTTTTGCGCCGGATTCATGGCACGCATGTTCAGAGTATTGCCGCTCGAAGGACTTTACGGATAAGGAAATCCAAGACGCAGGACTTTCCAAAACCGAAAAAGGAAAAACGTATGATCGCTTTCGCTCGCGCATTATGTTTCCGATATTCGATTCTTCGGGGCGCGTGGTCGCATTTTCGGGGCGCTTGCTTGGCAAAGAGACTGATCTGCCTGCCGGCAAGCAGGACATAGCGCCGAAGTATCTCAATAGTCCAGAAACGAAAGTGTTTTCAAAATCGCGAGTGTTGTACGGGTTTGATAGGGCGAAAAATGAGATACGGAGGCGCGATTACGCGATGCTCGTGGAAGGCCAGATGGATTTGCTTATGAGCCATCAGGCCGGTTTTACAAACACGGTTGCGTCGTCGGGCACGGCTTTTACCGAAGAACAGCTCCAGCTCTTAAAACGTCTTTCCAAGCGCGTACTCATGGTTTATGACGCCGATAAAGCTGGCGTACAGGCGTCTCTCAAGAGCGCTTCGCTTGCTCTTAAAAACGGAATGGAGGTAAAAGTGGCCGCGCTGCCGTATGGCACCGATCCTGCCGAACTGATTCAAAAAGATGTGGAAAAATTCAAACAGGCAATGCGTTCCTCGTCGCACATTATAGAGTTTTATCTGAATGTAATATTGAACGACAAGCTTGAGGCGCGCGCCCTCGCGCGCGCCCTGCGCGACCGCCTGCTTCCCTACGTTTTGGCGCTTGAATCTAGCATTGAGCGTGACCACTTTGTAAAACGCATTTCTGAAGCTACTTTGGTGCGGGAAGAAGCTATACGCGATGATTTGCAAAAAATTCCGCGCGATAAACATCCGGATCGCGAAGACGAAAAAGAGGTGATGCTGAGCCCTCGGCGT
Organism: uncultured Candidatus Saccharibacteria bacterium; assembly: GCA_964372805.1. Taxonomy (GTDB): domain Bacteria; phylum Patescibacteriota; class Minisyncoccia; order Phycocordibacterales; family DSPV01; genus 2-02-FULL-46-13. The sequence goes on from CAYJSB010000004.1 coordinate 12,911, forward strand.
AATATGGCGGAGCGCCTCGCGCTAGGGATCATTTTCTGGCAGGGAAAACTGAAGATGCCGCTGCTTGAAGTTTCCGAATTTGAGTCTGCTCTTTCAAAACTTTTTGGCAAGGAAAGATACAGCGCGCTTTATAATGAAGCAATAAAATCCGAAGATGAGTTGGCTTTTCAGGCAGAATCGTATTATGGGTCGCATGAATCGCTTGCTCTTTTAAAGGACGAACTGCTTCTGACTCTCGAGGAAGACATTTTGAAAGAAGAGCTTTCTCTGGCAATGAAGGAGCTTGCATCAGTTGAGCGCAAAAAGGATCCGAAAAAGAGAAGCATTATTCTTTCCCACTGCCAGAAGCTTTCCGAGAAATTACATGAGATTAAAATGAGGCGAGTGTAGGGATTGATTATTAGCTAATTTTTATATAAAGTTTTATAAACAAGAAATATATGAGGAAAGCAAAAAAGTCAAAAAGACCGGCAAAAAAGCGTTATAAGAATAAAAAGGCGGGCAAATCATCTAAAAAACGCAATCGCACGTCAAACAAGACCAAACCGAAAAATCAGAACGCCGCTAAAAAGCCTGTAATCAGGGAGAAAAGTGCCGAAAAGAAGGTGCAGTCTCTTGTTTCTCGCGGAAAGGAGCGAGGGTATGTTACCTATGACGAGATTTTGAGAGAGTTTCCGCGCATCGAGACAGAAATTTCTTTTTTGGAAGAGCTTTACGTTAAATTCGGCGAGGCCGGCATAGACGTGCTTGAAAGCGGAGGCATGCTTGATTTGCACGTTGACGATGTACGTACAAAAAAGCTTGGCTATGGACGAACCGACGGAACATACGATTCTATTCAGATGTATTTGAGGGAAATCGGACAGTACCCGCTTATCAATGCTTCTATGGAGCGCGAACTTGCTCGGCGCATTGAGAAGGGTGATGAAGAAGCAAAAAATCTTCTTGCGCGCGCAAACCTCCGCTTGGTTGTTTCCATAGCGAAAAAATATGTCGGGCGTTCTCCCGATCTGACATTGCTTGACCTTATTCAAGAAGGGAATCTCGGTCTTTTTAAGGCGGTTGATAAGTTTGATTGGACGAAGGGCTATAAGTTTTCTACGTACGCGACATGGTGGATTAGACAAGCGATTACGCGCGCGCTTGCCGACCAGTCGCGAACTATCCGCGTTCCCGTGCACATGGTGGAAACTATCGCGAAATACAAACAGGTGGTGCGCCGTCTGTCGCAGGACTTGGGGCGCGATCCGCTTCAGGAAGAAATAGCGATTGAAATGGGTTTGGACGTGGCGAAGGTGTATCAGATAGAAAAGATTGACCAAGATACGGTTTCACTTGAAAGTCCTGTCGGCGACGACTCTGACGACGGTAAATCCACGCTTGGCGATTTTGTCGCGGACGATAAAATTCTTTCTCCGGAACAAGAATCTTCCCGCCGAATACTTTCAGACCAAGTAAAAGAAATTTTGAATGAGCTTTCCGAAAAAGAACGCCGGATTCTCGAGATGAGGCACGGGCTTGGCGAATGGAAGGGGATTACGCATACGCTTGAAGAAGTTGGGCAGAAATTCGGTGTTACGCGCGAGCGCATCCGTCAGATTGAAGCCAAGGCGCATGAAAAGATTAGGCAGCACGAAAAAGTAGCCAAGTTAAAAAGTTATTGAGAGTCGTTAAGGCGGCAAAACTCAAAAGTTATTAACTCAAAAGCTCAAAGCTTGGAGTTTGGTGCTTGGAGCTTAGAGTTTCGGAAAAACTCAAAAGTAATTAACTCAAAAGCTCAAAGCTTGGAGCTTAGAGTTTCGGAAAAATCAAGACATACGCTACGTTGTTGCTATAGCAACAGCGTGGCGTATGTGTGTTTACCATCAAAATTTACCCTCAAAAAGCAAAAAAAAATCAGAACCACTATGTACTAACTCTACGCTATAGCGTAGAGTTAGTACATAGTATTTTTTTACAAGACTTAGAGGTTCAGAGAGAGAATCTTATGTCAGTATCAGTTTTTGGATGAAAAAGAAAAAGACCGAATCGCTTGCGCGCTCGGCCTTTGGCTTTACGAGGTTTGACAACGTAAGGTTTCAGGTTCAGGAGAAATCGATTTGGTTTCTGAATGTCCTGATCCTCTGCAGTGAATCCGATATTGTCTTCCCCATCATACTTTTAAGTTCTTGAGAGGGGATACCAGTTTCCTTTTCCAGATCTTTCAAGACGTTGGGGTCTTTGTAGCCCAACGCAAGTGTTCGGTTCTGTTTTTCCGTAAGCGGTTTTTTCATGTTTCAATTTCCTTTCAATTTAGGTATTCTCGGGCACATCTATTATCTAAAGCCCATTTGTTCTAAAGGAAAGCCTATCATATCATGGAGTTATTGTCAAATCCTGTAATAGTAGTGTTATACTAATAAACGTGAAAAATATTTCTTTTGAAACTGCATATAAAGGCCTCAATCAGAAGCAAAAAGAGGCGGTGGATGCGATTGAGGGGCCGGTGATTGTGATTGCGGGGCCGGGTACGGGAAAGACAACGGTGCTGACGCTCCGCATCGCGAATATTCTGCGCAAGACAGACACGCCGGCAAACGGCATTCTCGCGCTCACGTTTACCGAATCTGCGGTGCACTCAATGAGGCAAAAGCTTGTGGAGCTTATTGGTTCGCAGGCATATCGCGTAAATCTTTTTACTTTTCATGGTTTTGCGCAGGAAATCATCAATCGCTATCCGGAATATTTTCCGCGCATAATCGGCGGAACCATTGCGTCAGACAGCGAGCGACTGACGATATTGGAAGAAGCGCTTAAAAGCGGAAATTACGAACTTATCAAGCCCTTCGGCAAGCCGTTTCTCTATGTTCGCAAGGCGCTTTCCGTAATCGCCGATTTGAAGCGCGATACTGTGGCTCCGAAGGATTTCAAATTAATCATTTTGGAAGAAAAGAAAGCGCTTGCACGCGCTCCGCGCGTCCACGAAAAAGGGCGCTTGGCTGGCGAGTTGACGAAAGAACACTTGGACGCAGTGCGCAACAATGAGAAGAATACGGAGCTTGCGGAGCTTTATGACGCGTACGAAAAAGGGCTGCGAAAACGCGGAATGTATGATTTTGAGGACATGCTCGTCGAGCTTGTACTTGCTCTTAAAAAACACAAAGACCTTTTACGTTCGCTCCAAGAGGAATATTTATATTTGCTTGCCGACGAGCATCAGGACGCGAACAACGCGCAGAATGCGGTGCTTGAGCTTTTATCCGATTATCGCGATACGAGGAATCTTTTTATCGTTGGTGACGAGAAGCAGGCAATTTATCGATTTCAAGGCGCGTCGCTTGAGAACTTCTTGTATTTCAAGAAGAAGTTTCCTGATGCCCGCATTGTTTTTTTGAACGAAAATTATCGTTCCACACAGACCATTCTTGACGCATCCCATGGACTTATTGGCAAGACAGTATCGGATGCGAATATGCGACCGCGACTTAAGGCGTCTTCGCGCGAAAAGCGAGGCGAAAGTCCATTGCGCCTTGTTTCGTTTGAGACGGAAGAAGATGAGCTCGGCGGAATCGCGGAGGACATCGCAAAAGCAGTCAAAAACGGCATCTCTTCGCGCGACATCGCGGTATTTGTACGCACGAACGCGGAGGTTGCTCCGATGGGACGAATACTCGATGAGTATGGCGTGGAGCACACTTTGTTCGCAGACGATGATGCGCTTACCGATCCTGATATAGAAAAGCTTTTACTCGTCGCGCGCGCGGTAGTGTCGCCAGAAAACGACACGCTTACCGGAGAAATGCTTCTGATTGATTTTCTTGGACTTAATCCGATGGATGCCGTGCGCATAAATCGCAGCGCTTCCGAGCGCAGATGCTCGCCGATATGGCTTCTTTCAGAAAGGCGAAAGAGACCGGAACTTATTGACGCTGTTTCGGCTGACAAGCTTGCCCGCGCGTTTAGAGAATTGATGAAAAGCGCGCACAATCTCGACGCGATGGATTCGTTTTTAATGATTGTGCGCGGGACGCTTTTTCATGAACATTTGTTAAAGATGCCGGACGCGCTTTCAAAATTGGATAAACTCGCGCGTTTATACGATGAGATTAAGATATTTCTCGTTTCTCATAAAAAAGGACGGCTCAAGGATTTTATTTCCGCGATTGAGACGCTCAAGAGCCACGATATTCCGCTTTCTTTTCCGCGCGCGTCCATCGGCGCGCGCGGCGTAAGCGTGATGACGGCGCACAAGGCAAAAGGGTTAGAATGGCGAAACGTGTATCTTTTGCACGTTGCGGATCGCGTTTGGGGCAATAGGCGCGGCGTAGGTGGATTTCGGCTGCCGTTGCCGCTTGGAAACGCCGGCGAGAGCGAGCGCGAAAACGACGAAAGGCGGCTTTTTTATGTCGGGCTTACGCGAGCAAAAGAATCGGTAACTCTATCATACGCGAGTAAGGACGCGAATGGAAAAGACCGTTTGCCGTCTCGTTTTGCGGAGGAACTGCCTTCCGCTTTGCTTATTCGCGAGGAAGGGAAGCGCAAGAAGCAGAGAGAGCATTTGGAGAGGGCCATTGTTTCAGATAAAAGATCTCGAAAAGATGCGTGGGATAGGAATTATTTGAGAGAGTTATTTTTTGACCAAGGAATGAATTCAACTGCGCTGAATAATTATCTTGACTGCCCATGGAAATATTTTTTCAGAAATTTGGTGCGAATCCCCGACATTCCGGGCAAACACCTTCATTTCGGAACGGCTGTTCATTCGGCGCTAAAAGCCCTTTTTGATGCGCATCGCGACAAAAGGAAATTCTCGGAAAAAGATTTCGTGTCGGCGTTTGAGGCGGCGCTCTTACGGCTTCCGCTTTCGCAAAGCGACCATGAAGAAACACTAAAGAAAGGTCGGAATATCTTGCCGAAGTATTATTCCGCAAGAGCGCCGAAGTGGAACGCGAACACGTTTTCCGAATATTCGATAAGCGGCGTGTTCCTTCCGCTTCCGAAAAACAGAAAGCTTCTTCTGCGGGGGCGCATCGATAAAATTGAGCTTTTGGACGGCAGTAAAGTGAATGTCGTTGATTACAAAACCGGCCCGAATAAAACGCGCAATGAAATACTTGTAAAAACCAAAAATTCAAACGGCGATATCAAGCGCCAGCTCGATTTTTACCGCCTTCTGCTTGAGCTTCATAATAACGGGAAGTATGAAGCTGTATCGGCGGATGTTGATTTTGTGGAGCCGGATAGACGCGGGAAAATACGCGCGCCTGAACATTTCGAAATGTCCAACGAAGACGCGCGCGATGTCAGAGAGACAATCGCGCGCGCCGCAGAAGAGATAATTTCCTTTGATTTTTGGGATGAGCGATGTGACAACGATGATTGCGAATTCTGCCGGCTACGGGAGCTGCTTGGATAGCAAAGCGTCAATGATGCGCTGAACAAGGGCGAATTGAAACGCGCCAGACATTGAAACGCGCCGCTTGTCGGTTGAAACGATAAGGATGGGCTCTAGAATGCCTTGCAATTTGAGCTAGTCGTTTATAGTCTGAATTGTTTTTAGCGCGCTTGCGCTAAACGGTTTGTTTGCGGCGAAAACCGAGAACGGCGTCCCATGTCCTCCGGCTTGCACGGCGTCATTATAATCTTTCGAAACATAATAACTTCGCCACTGTGCCATGTTTTGCGAGCGCTGCTCCTTCACGAGCCCGTTTCTATAGTGTATAGTTTCGGCATGTCAATTCCGCTCGCGTATGCGCTTATAAGCGTTTTAGCGGTCAGCCTGCTATCTCTTGTAGGAGCGTTCACTTTTGCGCTTCGCGACAAAACACTGAAGTCCTTTCTTTTTGTTTTGGTTAGCGTAGCGACAGGCGCTTTATTTGGCGATGCGTTTATCCATCTTCTGCCAGAAGCGTTCAGCGAGCTTGCGCCGGAAATTGTTTCGACATCGGTGCTTGTCGGCATCGGACTATTCTTTATTTTGGAAAAATTCTTGCGGTGGCGGCACAGTCACGGAATAGATGAGGAATCACAAGAGTCGGAGCAAGCCCACGACCATTCGCGCAAGCATATTGGCGTGATGGTGATTGTTGGAGACGGCATACACAATCTTATTGACGGAGTTATCATTGGCGCCAGCTTTCTCGTAAGCATAGAAATCGGCATTGCGACTACGCTTGCGGTTGTTCTGCACGAGATACCGCAGGAGATCGGTGATTTCGGTCTATTGCTGCACGCAGGTTTTTCAAAAAAGCGGGCGCTTTTGTTTAATCTTTTATCGGCGGCCTTGGCATTCATCGGCGTGTTTATCGTTTTCGCGATGGGTGGCGGTATACAGAAATTTGTTCCAATAGCGCTGGCATTTGCGGCAGGCGGGTTCATTTATATCGCTGGTTCCGATTTGCTTCCCGAAATAAACAGGACAAAAGAGCTCAAACCGTCAATTGTGCAGGTTTTGTCGCTTCTTATCGGCGTATTGTTGATGGCAGGGCTATTGTTTCTTGAATAAATGTCATGGTTTGACGCGTCCATTTTAGGTCTTGTGCAGGGAATAACCGAGTTTGTTCCGGTATCTTCATCGGGCCATCTTATTTTTGTACGGGAGATTTTGGGTTTACAAGCAAGCGCAAGCGACCTTTCTTTTGATGCCGTGCTTCAGCTTGCGACGGCTTTAGCGGTGATTGCGTATTTCAGGAAAGACTTAACGGCGCTTGCGCGCTCGGTTTGGAATTTGATTTTTCGCGGGGCCGTGGAACCAGAGCAAAAAACACTGTTTTTTGCGCTTGTAATTGGCACTATTCCTGCGGTTATCGCCGGACTTATGCTTGAATCGTATATGGAAACTGTTTTTCGCTCGTCCATGATTGTCGCATGGACGCTTTTGGCCGGTGCTTTGATTATGGCTGTTGCCGACAGGTTCGCCAAACAAGATAAATCGTTAACGATCGGCAGGGGATTCGTTGCGGGGCTTTTTCAGACTCTGGCCCTTGTGCCGGGCATTTCGCGGTCTGGCGCGACGATTTCCGGCGGATTACTTGCCGGTTTTACTCGCGAAAACGCCGCGCGCTTCAGCTTCCTGCTTTCCGTGCCAATTTTGCTCGGTTCAGGGTTGAAGAAACTTTATGATTTGTGGAGCGGGGGATTGCTGACAACAGAAGGATTTTCGCTTCTTATCGGTTCGGTAATCGCGTTTGCGTCCGGAATGCTTGCCATCCATTTTTTGATTTCATATCTCAAACGACACGACATGACCGTATTTGTCCTTTATCGTGTTCTGCTTGCAGTGGTTCTTTTGGCGTTTTTATAATCTATTTTAGAGTTAGAACAGCGGTTTGGTGGCGCTGTCGGGCGACTTTTCCCAGTCGGATGTGTTAATGGGGATTTCCACGAGCTTATCGTTTTCGCGGTATTTGAGATGCCCGTGCGATAGCGCATAGTCGTAAAGTTCTTTTGTAATTCTCACATCTTCTATGCAATATTTGCGAAGCTCGTCAACTTTGCCTTCGCGCCACCATACGATTGCGTCGAGGCCTTTTCCGATTTTATTTTTGCCTAGCGTCGCGTCGGCAAGCGTATCCAATTTTAGCCGCCGTCCAAGCGATTTCTTAACTTCTTTCAGCAAGTCCAAGCTCTTTATTTTTGTCAGGTCGCCATGGTAGTATTTGTTCAAGAGTGGAATATCAAAATGATCCGAATTGAATCCGATAAGCATATCGGCTTTCTCCAGAATCGGCCAGAGTTTCGACAGCTCTTCTTCAAGATAACTTGAATACTCGTCGGTCTCCGAGTCGTGAATGCAGACAATCGACATATCAAGAGCCGCCGGATCGGTTGAGCCGACGTCGTCGAAGATGTTCTTGGTTTCAAGGTCAAAAACGATTTTTCTCATTATTTCTTGACTATTCTTGAGATTTCGTCAATGCCCGCCGTTTTTTCCTCGTGAGTTTTCAGGTTCTTCAATTTATACGCTTTATTATTTGTTTCCTCTTCGCCTACGATAAGCGCGTAGGGAATTGATTGCCTGTCGGCGTTCTTTATCTTGTCACCGAGTTTCCTCTCCGTCAGGTCTATCGCAACATTAAGCCCGTGTTCTCGCAGAGTATTGGCAACGCGATTGGCTTCCGATAAGTCGGCGAGGCCGACAGGTATGACTATAAGATTTGCGGTCGAGTGATATTCGGATGGCAAAAGCTCGTGCGTTTCAATAAAGTCTCGTATAGTTACATCGCCCATGCCAAAGCCGACGGCAGGCACTTTTTCCTCGTCAAAAAGTTCAAGCAGATTGTCATATCGCCCTCCGCCAAAGAGCGACCGTTTGTTTTTCGAGTTCGTATCTAACACTTCAAATACGATTCCGGTATAGTAATCGAATCCGCGGGTCAGTGTCGGTTCGTAAACTACGTTTGAAATGCCGCGCTCGCTAAGCTTTTGAATGACAGCATTCAGGCCCGCGTTTGCCTCTGTTTTTAGCGCAAACGGTTCGTTTGACAGCTTTTTCCACTCGGTTTCGAACTCATCGTCCGAGATCTTATCTTTCTTGTCAATAAGGCGAATTGCATCGGAAAGCAGCGACGCGCTTTTAAGTTTGCCCGAAAGCGACCCCTGCAAAAGTTTCCTGTCGTTTATTTTAATTTGAAAATCCGCATCTTTAGCGCCGAACTCTTTCATAATCGAGTGCGCAATCGAAATAGTTTCAATTTCTGCCTCTATGCTTGATATGCCAAAAATATCGGCATTCAATTGCCAATGTTCGCGAACGCGTCCGCGCTGGGGACGTTCGTAGCGGAAGAAGTTTGCTATTGAGTACCAGCGTAGCGGGAAGGGAAGTTCACGGCGTTTTGCGGCAATCATGCGAGCGACGGTCGGCGTCATTTCAGGGCGCAGCGTCACATCGCGTTTTCCTCGGTCAGTAAAAGTGTATGTCTGCTCGTTGACGATTTCTTCGCTGGTTTTGTTTTTGTAAAGTTCTGCCGGCTCGAGAATAGAAGCGTTATATTCGACATATCCAAAGCGCTCGGCGACTTTGCGCATCACGCCGAACAGATAGTTCTGCACGAACATATCTTCTGGATAAAAGTCCCGTACACCTTTGTAGGGTTCTGTGGGCTGTTTGTTTTTTCCAGCTTTCACTTAGTAATTGTAGCCGAAACACCAGATTTTAGTAAGAAGTTGACATTCACACTGTTATTATGGTAATATCTACGGCAGATTGGCTGAGGTTTTTAGATAGTGGTTTCTTTGGTGTGCCGGACGGCATGCCGCCACGATTCTCCTCGGTCAAACGTAGAAAGGTTCATTAATGAAAACAAGAGTTAGTGTTGATCAGCTCGCGGAGTTGCTTGAACTTTGCAAAAGAGGAGCTGTCTTGCATCCAGACATTCAGGCACTTATTGACTTGAAGAGAGGCCAGAAGCCGGTTCGCGATATGGAACGTTTGGCGCGGAGGCTGATGTCTCGCGCCCGCAAAGCGGCAACCGAAATCACCAACGCCTATGCCCGCTCACTGGCCTTCAAAGCCATCGCGGAAGCGACAAAGGACGCGAATGATTTCGATTCTGCCCGCAAAGCGGCAACCGAAACCACCGACGCCTATGACCGCTCAC
>CAYJSB010000005.1:0-19443 GCA_964372805.1 uncultured Candidatus Saccharibacteria bacterium
GCATTGAAACAAATTTCGATCGGAGTTCAGTCGTTGACGCAGTAATTGTTTATTCGGCGGGGAATTAACCAGCGCTTGGAGGCAAGGCCTCCAAGCGCTGGTCTTTTGCTTTCTAATGCCCTACAATTGTATGTGTGGCGCGTGCCCTTGCACGGTCGTTTCGTTTATTCGTATCATTTTCGCATTCATTCGTAATTCGCATCGTGTAATGCTGTATTTCGACAAAGTTTCAAAGGTTTATTCTGACGATTCCGTGGCGCTTGACAGCGTTACCTTTACGGTAGAGCCGAAAGAGTTTATTTCTATCGTTGGGCATTCGGGCGCGGGTAAAACAACCATTATCAAAATGATTCTTGCGGAAGAAAAGCCGTCTTCAGGTACGGTATTTTTTGAGTCAACTAACGTGAATTCTTTGCGGAATGCTTCCATGAACACGTATCGCCGGCGCATCGGCACGGTGTTCCAGGATTTTCGGCTTCTCCCTCACAAAACAGCATTTGAGAATGTCGCGTTCGCCATGGAGGTTTCAGGACGCACTGACGACGAAATAGAATCTGATGTTCCGCATGTTTTGGAACTTGTGGATCTTGGACACAAAATGTGGAATTTTCCGGCAGAGCTTTCAAGCGGGGAGAAACAGCGCGTGGCAATTGCCAGAGCCATTGTCAATCAGCCGGACGTTTTAATCGCAGACGAGCCGACAGGGAATCTCGACCCGCTGAACACGTTTGAAATCGTGCAGATATTCAAGAAAATTAACGATCTTGGAACAACTGTTATACTTACAACGCACAACAAAGGCGTGATTGATTTCTTGAAAAAGCGCGTTATCACGCTTGACGCCGGCAAGGTAATTCGCGACGACAAACAGGGGAAATACATATTATAAAAATGCAAAATGTAAATATCAAAATGGAAAATAGCGGCATAGAAGGAGACGATTCAGTGATTTTGGTTTTTAATGCTTAATCTAACGTCATGCTTTGGCTCAATATAAAAAGAGTAGTTAGATCTGGGTTCACTAATTTTTGGAGAAACGGATTTGTGTCCGTCGCGTCTGTTTTGGTGATGACTATCACGCTTTTTGTCATAGGTTCGCTAGTGCTAAACAACGCGCTTTTGCAGTCCTCGCTCCAAGATTTGCAGAACAATGTTGATATCAATGTTTATTTCATTACTACGGCGAACGAAGATGATATCGTCGCGCTCAAAAAAACACTTGAGTCTTTTCCTGAAGTGGACGTCGTTACGTATGTTTCCCGCGATGAATCGCTTGAGCGTTTCAAACAGCGACACGAAAACGATCAGCTAATCTTGCAGTCGCTCGATGAGGTTGGGGATAATCCTCTCGGGGCGGTGCTTAACGTGAGAACAAAAGAGCCGTCGCAGTACGAGGGCATCGCGGAGTTTTTAAAACAAAATCCGGCGTTATCAAAGGATGGGGCGCCCATTATAGATAAGGTAAATTACTACCAGAACAAGGCGGCGATAGACAAGTTAAACGAAATCATCAATTCATCGCGCAATTCCAATCTTGCACGCACGCTTATTCTTATTCTCGCATCGCTTGCGGTCGCGTTTAACACGATTCGTCTCACAATTTACACGGCGCGCGAGGAAATTTCAGTGATGGGACTTGTCGGTGCGAGCCGCACATATATTCGCGGTCCGTTTATAATTGCCGGCATAGTCTATGGAATTATCTCTGCCATTATCACTATCATAGTCTTTTATCCGATTACGTATTGGTTCGGCCCTCTGTTCTATCCGCTCCCGCTATACCTAACAAGCGATATGGTAGGCGACCTGCAGCTTTTCCAGTACTATATTTCGAATTTTGCCGAGATAACTTTCATTATTCTCGGTTCAGGGCTTCTGCTTGGCATAGCGGCGAGCTTTCTCGCGGTGAGGAGGTATCTTAAATAAACATGTAGCAAGGCTCATGTAGCATGTAACAAAAAAGCGAGGCGTACGCCAACATACACCATACACGTAAAATGTCCTACCGGACATTTTACGTGTAGGGCTGTTTTGTACGATATATCGTACAAAATCTGTTTGACACGTTACACGTTGCAAGTTTTCCTGTTATGCACAGTTTGGTTGCTGGAAATGGACTAATCATGCTATTATTTTCAACGGAACGGCGGGTTGAGTGTATCAATCTGCCGCAGTACAACCAGCGAACGAAAGGAAGACACCGACACGGGTATGAACAAAGACAGCCCGGCGATTGAAATCGCCACCAACGGAACGATGGCCAACAAGAACGATACGGCCATTCGGTTCAACCTTGCCAAGACCGGCACGGGCAAGCAGAGCACACGCTAACCGGAGGATTCGGTAAGCAAGTGTTCGTGACAATCACCCACGATCATTTCGGTGAGCGGGGCTTTTTTTATTCCAATTATTTTGATATTATGCCTTTATGCCCGGTAGTGAAACTTCGGCTTGCACGTACAACGGGACAGCAAACTATGAGAAAATTAATCTTAATGTTTATTAATCATAATCAGCAGACTTCTGCCGTGCGGTAGCACGAGCCGAAGTTCTACTAAACCTAGTATGTCTAGCGCGCGTAAGAAATCCCACAAATACATTTTTGTTATCGGCGGCGTTATGTCAGGCGTCGGCAAGGGAATTTCCGCCTCCGCCATCGCCCAAATTCTCCAAGCCAAAGGTTTCCCGGTCAACCCCATCAAGGTTGACCCATATTTAAATGTGGATGCCGGTACGATGAATCCCACCGAGCATGGCGAGGTGTTCGTGCTTGATTCAGGGCTTGAAACCGACCAGGATATGGGGAACTATGAGCGTTTTTTGAATATTGATTTAAAATCGGAGGATTATATTACGTCCGGCATGGTGTATCGGCACGTGATTGAAAAAGAACGTGATTTAGGATACAAGGGCAGATGCGTCGAAGCGATTCCGCACATCACGGATGAAATAACTCGCCGTATTCAAAAGGCGGCAAGTCTAAACGGATCAAAGGTCACACTTGTTGAGATTGGCGGAACAGTCGGCGATTATCAGAACATAATGTTCCTTGAGGCGGCGCGCGTTCTCAAATTGAAAAATCCGGGCGACGTGATTTTTATTCTGGTAACCTATCTGCCCGTACCCGGCACGCTTGGCGAGATGAAAACGAAGCCGACGCAGAATGCCGTGCGCGCCCTGAACTCGTATGGTATTCAGCCGGATGTCATCATTGCGCGCGCGTCGGTCGCTCTTGATGCCAAACGAAAAGAAAAAATCGCGATTTGGTGCAATGTTCCGTCAGAAGCGGTAATTTCGGCGCCCGATATTGAAAGCGTGTATGAAGTCCCTCTTAATTTTGAGCGCGACAAAATAGGCCATCTTTTGCTTGAACGTCTTGGCCTCAAGTCTCGTGTTCGTCGTGACGCGCTCTCGGAATGGCGGACGTTTGTTCACCGCATTAAGAACCCTTTGGGAGAAGTGAATATTGCCGTGGTGGGGAAATATTTTGATACAGGGGATTTTGTCCTTTCCTACGCGTACATTTCTGTGATAGAAGCCATAAAATATTCCGCGTACGCCGAAAATGTAAAACCGAAACTGTACTGGCTCAACGCGAAAGATTTTGAATCGGGTAAAAAGGATGTCAGTTCGCTTGCAGAATATGACGGAATTATTGTCCCGGGCGGTTTTGGCGAGACAGGGATTGAAGGAAAGCTGAAAGTCATTCAATACGCACGCGAGAACAAGATACCGTATTTCGGGCTCTGCTACGGCATGCAGCTTGCGGTGGTTGAGTATGCGCGGAATGTTCTCGGATGGAAAGACGCGAATACGACAGAAATTGATCAAAAAACGCAGTATCCGGTAATTGACATTATGCCAGATCAGAAAAAGAAATTGGAAGAGGAGGATTATGGCGCGACGATGCGGCTCGGCGCATACCCGTGCATATTGAAAGAGGGAACGATAGCGCGGCGCGCCTACGGCGCGCCGCAAATCAGCGAGCGTCATCGCCATCGCTATGAAGTGAATCCGAAATTCATAAAAAAACTCGAGGGAGCGGGGCTTGTGTTTTCTGGTACGTCTCCAGACAATGTGCTCATGGAAATCGCAGAGCTTCCGCGCGAGGCGCATCCGTTTTTTCTAGGCACGCAATTTCACCCGGAGTTCAAGGCGCGCCCGCTTCACCCGCACCCGTTGTTCACCGAATTTATGAAAACCTGTCTGCGCAAGTCAGGCGGTGGTTGAGAAGAACGGGAGAGGTGAGAAAAATCCTGATAACACATAAATAAAACTCTTTCTCCCACTATTCTCTAATTCTCACGAATTAGAGAATAGTGGGATTTGGGTTAGGGTGGTAGAATAGGATTATGTCAGAGATTAATTTCAAAGACGCGGAGAAATTGTTCAAGTCGCTCGCCAACAAAAGGAGGCTGCAGATACTCGTGTACTTAAAAAAAGAAAAGGAAGCCACAGTCGGGGTGATAGCCGAACATATTAAATTATCGTTTAAGTCCACCTCGCGACATTTGTCCGTTCTTTTTTCCGCGGGCGTTGTGGATAAAGACCAGCGCGGTGTGGAAGTTTATTATTCGCTGTCGTCGGAGCAGCATTCAATTATTAAGCATACCTTATCTATTCTCTAATTCGTGAGAATTAGAGAATATCTTCTTGAATATTAAAAGTTTAAATTTCTAATGGGATGGCGGTTGTTCGTAAAAAAATTCATCCGAAATATTTTGACCTTGTCGCGAAAGGGAAGAAGCGGTTTGAATTCCGCATTGCCGATTTTGACGTGAAAGAGGGAGATATGCTCGTGCTTGAAGAATGGGACCCGGAAACGAAAAAGCACACCGGCCGCTCGCTTATAAAGAAAGTCGGGTTCGTGAAAAAATTTACGCTAACTGATTTGGAAAAAGAGTTCCGTGTGACGCGCGAGATGCTCGAGCAGCACGGTTTCTACGTGATTCAGCTCGACTGACGCTCGCCGCAGGCAACTCGACTGATGTTCACCGCGGGCGGTTCGATTAACTCACCGCAAGCAGTTTGGCTAAGGAGTTTCCGACAGCATTTTCACAACATCGTCCAAGTTGTAGCTCGTTTTGACGAGATATTCATGAATGCCCCTCTTTAGAGCGTTTGCGACGTCAGGCGTGGCATCAAGAGATGTCAGTATTATGACTCGCACTGTTTTGCCCCAAGCATCGGCGCGCAATTTATCAAGCATCTCCCACCCGTTCATTTTTGGCATCAGCACGTCAAGCAGGATTGCTTCAGGATGCAACTCAAGAGCTTTTTTCAGACCATCTTTTCCATCTACGGCGCCGGTTACGTCAAATCCGGAGGCCGATAGCTTATCAACGAGAACCGTCAGCAAATTTTCGTCGTCGTCAACTACGAGAATTTTCTTCTTGTTTTCCATATTACGCATATTATTTAACTAATAATTATTATCTAAGCGTTAAAGTGAAACTACTGCCCTTATTTTCCTCGGAGACGAAACTAATACTCCCGCCCAGTATTCCCGCCAATGATTGTACCAGATAAAGTCCGAGTCCGGTTCCTTGGCTCGAGCTTATACTGCGTACGTTACTCGCCCTGAAGAGCTTTGTAAATATGCGGTCTTTTTCGTTTTCAGGTATTCCATAACCGGTGTCAGTCACTGTGATTTGCTTTTCGCCTCCGGAATCCGAGAGCGTTACGGTGACGGTTCCTTCGTCGGGGGTATATTTTACGGCGTTGGAAACGAAGTTGTGAATGACGATTCGCAGAAGTTTCGGGTCGCTTTGGATATTTTCGAGTTCGCCGTTGTATTGTTCGTCAATATGCAGTTTCTTCTTCTCAATTTGAGGGCCGAGCTCAAGGAGGATGCTTCGGCATAATTCTTGAACGTTAGTTGGCGCGATGTCTACAGAAAGCGTTCCAATCTCGATTCGCGAGACGTTTAAGAGCGTGTCTACCAAATCAATCATATCTTTGTCCACGTTGAATATTCTCGTCACATAGTCCCTCTGTTTTGGCGGGAGCTCACCGAGGTCGTTCGATAAAAGCATTTCCGAAAGCGATTTTATTGCGGCAATCGGAGCGCGCAACTGATGCGAAGCAAGCGATAAGAATTGTGTTTTTGCCTGCTCAAGCTGTTTTTGCTCGGAGATATCAAATATGCTTGCTAGTCCGGCACTCTTTTGGTCTATAGGATTTTTTATATCAAAAATTGAAAGCAGGACCCACTTTTCCTCTCCGCTTTTGGTTACAATACGAATTTCTTCTCGGTTGATGGGGACGCCTGAATTGTAGAGTTGCATAAGGCGCGACATATTTTCATCTTCGCCTTCCGCTCGAAGGTCAAAAAGATTTTTACCTTCAATTTCTTCGGGTATGACTCCAAAGAAGCGCAGTGCCGCAGTATTAGGATTATGAATTTCACCTTTTGCGCTCAGCATTAGATAGGGAATTGGCGCTCCGTCGTAAAGGCGCCTGAATTGTTCGCGCGAAAGCGCGAGCCACTTTGTAGATTCGCCTGCAATAATTTGAGCCCTTGATTTTGACGTGAGAAGGAGATAAACAATGAACGCAATGAGCGTGCCGACTACGATAAAAGATCCGGCGAAAAAGAAGAAGCGGAAGTTTTCTGCGGAGAAACTGTTCCCGAGAATTTCTGTTGGGTCTGCAAAGACTTTCTCAAGCACCGGGAATGAGAAAAGAAATACAATAATCCATGCGGCAAAAACGGATACAGCCGTGGTGATATGCCGCAGGGCGCCGCTATTGTTGTCCGTTTGATTCACTTCCTAATTGTACTATAGAAAAAAATTGTTAGTGAGTCTCGATGTAGCGCTTTTTGGCGCGTGTTTCCAAGCCAATAAATCCCCGCTCGTCCATATCCCCGTAGACAAGCTTGGGGGAATTCTGCGTGCGGAATTGAACCATAACTGGGAATTTGCTTTTCTCGGCAAGGTGTGATAGTATCTTTTCAAACCTACCGAAAGGATTCCTATGAAGAAATACTTGTTCCTTGTTGTGGCGCTTGCGGGCGTTGCCTTGTTTTCGGGGTGTGTTTGCCCGATGGATACTGGCCAGGCCCCGCGTACGGGTCGGGGTATTATGCCCCACGCCCGTACTACCACAATTATGGTTACGGCGGATACGGCGGTTACGGCGGTTACGGTTACGGCGGAAATTGTTGGTAATGCCGCTGGACCGATTCTTGCCCGTTTGCTTTCTGAAGCAAACGGGCATTTTCACGCTTGAAAAAACGTAGATTTTCTTGTATCTTTTAAGTACTTCGGTTTACTGGATGGCTAGGGCGAGTAATTTCTTCCCAAACCTGCGGGATCGCCTGCCTGCGCAGGCAGGTCTAAAGGTAGAACATAAGGAGGACTTGATACAGTTTATTGAGGATAAGAAGAGGAAAATAATATTGCGGGATCGTCTAATGGTCGGACGTCGCTCTCTGAAAGCGAAAATTTTGGTTCGATTCCAAGTCCCGCAGTTGCAAGCAAAATCCGGTGCGAAAGCATCGGATTTTGCGTTTGCAACTGCGGGGACAGCAAGCAAACTTCTTTGCTTGCGTTTGGATGAGAAGGGTTTTACTATGTGCGTAAGCACAGTAAAACCCCGGCTTTCGCCAATACAAGGCGAAAGGATTCCAGGTTCCCCGCAGATTTGGGCGGAATGGGTGAGGTTTAGCCAGTTTGAGCGTTATTTCCGGTGTGACAATAAGCGTAGAAGTGATATTCATTTACTTAGGAAATATATGCCAGTCAGTAATAATTTTGATATAAAAGACGGAGGAGTGATTCTCCGAAAGTCCAATTTGCCTTTTGAAAATAAAGGCGTGTTTAACCCTACGTGCATTGAGAAAGATGGGATTACTCACATGTTTTACAGGGCTGTTGACGACAAAGATCATTCAACTATTGGTCATGCAACGTTTGACAGCGCCAACAAGCTTATTGATAGAGATAGTCGGCCAATTCTTGTACCGGAGTTTGATTACGAATCGATCGGTTTGGAAGACCCCAGAATCACCCTTCTTGACGGCATTTATTATATTTTTTATACGGCGTTCGACGGAGTAAATGCCAGAGTGGCTTATGCCGAGAGCAAGGACCTCGCAGTGTTTGAGAAAAAAGGCCTTGTCACGCCGTCAATTAAATATTCGGAAGTTCTTTCGATGTTTGATCGAAGGAAGTTGCCCGAGAGATATTTTTGGTATGGCGAGCACTATCAAGAGGCTCGCTCAAAAGATGTATTGATTTGGGAAAAAGATTTCTTCCTGTTTCCCAAGAAGATTAGAGGTAAATTCGCTATGATGCATCGAATAATGCCGGGCATTCAATTTATCGCGGTCGAGCGTCTTGAAGACCTTAATGATGAAACGCTTTGGAGGAAGCATTTTAAACACCTTGAGAATCACGTTGTTCTCAACCCAGAATTATGGTTTGAAACCAAAAAAATCGGCGGAGGGGCACCGCCAATTGAAACACCGTACGGTTGGCTTATGATATATCATGCCGTTGAGGATAAGTCTCGCGTTTATCGTGCTTCTGCCGTGCTACTCGATTTAAAAGACCCACGCAAGGTTATTGGAAAGCTGGTTGAGCCGCTTTTTTCTCCGACCGAGGTTTGGGAAAAGGAAGGAATTGTCAGAAATGTTATGTTTCCGACCTCGGCGCTTGAACACTACGGGCGGCTTACGATATACTATGGCGCCGCCGATGAATGCATAGCGTTTAAATCTTTGGATATGAAGCTGCTTCTCAGGGCGCTTTCAGACACATCAAAACATGATTAATATTTTTGGACGCGATAAATCACTCGTTGTTTTTCTTTCGACTTTCCCGCCGAGAGAGTGCGGAATTGCCACGTTTACCCAAGACCTTTCGTCTGCGTTAGACGAGCTCTACGCGCCGCGCGAGGAGTCGCGCATAGTCGCGCTTGACCCCGAAGAATATACGCGCCAAAAGTATTCAGATAAAGTTATTTTCCAATTTTCGCAAACAAATCGCGAATCATATCGCGCTGCCGCAAAAAAAATAAATGCAAATCGACACGTCAAACTCGTCAGCATTCAGCATGAATTCGGTATTTTTGGAGGGGAATACGGATCGTATCTGCTTGAGTTTCTTGAAGAGCTTAAAAAGCCGTCTTGCGTGACTTTCCACAGCATGCTTCCGGAACCAGTGGAATCCATGCTTCGAGTTGTCCAAGAGATCGCTCGCATGACGTCTTTCGTTGTAGCAATGACGGACACGTCTCGGGACATCATTACCGGAAGATATGCCGTGCCAGCGGAAAAAGTCCGCGTTATTCCGCACGGTATTCATCCGCTTCAGTACAGCGATAATAAAGAAGCAAAATCAGAGCTAGGTCTTTCTAAGAGGTTTTTGATTACAAGTTTCGGGCTTTTGGGGAGAGGGAAAGGGATTGAGCATGCTATCGAAGCGCTTCCCGCCGTAGTAAAAGTTAACCCTAAAGTTTTGTATCTTATCATCGGTGCAACGCACCCCGTTGTATTGAAAAATGAAGGGGAGAGTTATAGAAATTCACTCATCAATAGGGTCCGCGAACTTTCTCTCGAGAGCAACGTTATTTTTTATAATCAATATTTAAAGGTCAATGAACTTCTCGACTTTCTTAAGGCAAGCGATATATGCCTAGTGCTTTCGGAGAATCCAAACCAAGCGGTTTCGGGCGCACTTTCATATAATCTTGGCGCAGGCCGTCCTGTAATCGCTACGCCGTTTGCGCACGCAAAAGAGGTAATTACGCCGGAAGTTGGAAGACTAGTAGGTTTTAATAGTAAAGAAGAATTGAGCAATGCGATCATAGAAATGATGATGAATCGCGAGAAACTGAAAGAGATGGGAGAGGCGGCTTATTTTAGGACGAGAAAAATGACGTGGCCAAATGTCGCGCTTTCATATATGAGAGAATTTATTTCGATTACACCCGAGTTTAGAAAAATGGAAAGCAATATGCCGGCAATAAAGATTCGGCATATGATCAATCTCACCGACGGATTTGGCATGTTTCAGTTCGCGAAGCGCTCGGTTCCAGACCCCGCCCATGGTTACACCACAGATGATAATGCGCGAGCGCTCATCGCGATGGTCAAGGTATATGCCACTAATCGCAAACCACAAGTGTCGCGCCTCATTGGGACTTATCTTAATTTTATGGAATATGTTGCGCAAAGTTCCGAGGGGTTTTTCAACTTTGTGAATTACGATAAAAGTTTTCACGCAGAGCGGAATACAAAAGAGAATTTGTCCGATGCCAACGCAAGAGGATATTATGCGCTTGCTTTTACCGCGTCGCACTCCTTCGTTCCGCAGGGATTTAGGGATAAAGCAACGGGGCTGTTCCGAAATAAATTTGATATTGAAAAGAAAATACTTTCTCCGCGCGCCGCGGCTTTTACAATACTCGCTCTCTCTCACTGGCTTTCCGTTGAACACGATGAACGATATCTTTCTAAAATGAAGGAGCTGGCGTATTATCTTCTGGATCTATTTGAAACGTCCAAAGCAGATGGATGGCTCTGGTTTGAAGATATTCTTTCTTATTCAAACGGGATACTGCCTGAAGCACTATTTGTCGCTTACCAAAGGACAAACGACGAGCGATATCTGTCTGTAGCGCGGGAATCCTTAGATTTTTTGATTCAGAACTCTTTTGATGATCGCATGTGCATCCCTGTCGGACAGAGCGGTTGGTTTAGGCGCGGTGGAGTTAAGCATGTATATGACCAGCAGCCGGAGGAAGTTGCAATGCTTGTCAGCGTACTAGCGGAAGCGCACACCGTTACAAATGAGCAGAAGTATCTAGATATGATGAAAAGAGCGTTCGATTGGTTTCTCGGAAGTAATCGGCTCGGACAGATGGTTTATGACGAAAGCACTGGAGGAAGCTATGACGGAGTCGGCGAGAGCCAGATAAATTTGAATCAAGGAGCTGAATCTACCATTATGTATCTTCTCGCGCGTTTGGTGATGGAAGAGAAGATGCAGGACGGGTCGCTCAAATCGTAGGGTATTAACTGTTTTAAAGAGAGTTGGTAGCGGAATATGTCGTGCATATATGAAGATTAAAAACGACAGAAGAGAAATAATAGTACTTGGAGGCGGGTGTTTTTGGTGCACCGAAGCGGTTTTTAAGATGTTACGTGGGGTTATTTCTGTTGTACCCGGTTATGCGGGCGGAACCAAAACAAATCCAACATACGAAGAAGTCGCTCGAGGAAACACCGGACATGCGGAGGCTATAAAGGCCGAGTATAACGCAGAAAATATTTCTTTTCACGACGTACTCACTGTATTTTTCGGCACGCATGACCCTACGACACTTAATCGGCAAGGAAACGATGCTGGACCGCAATATCGCTCTGCGATATTTTATACCACGGAGAAACAGAGAACAGAGTCGGAAACATTTATTAAATCGATAAACGATTCAAACCCAAACGGCGCGAAAGTCGTGACAGAACTGAAACCGCTTGATATATTCTACGAGGCGGAGAATTACCATAAGGATTATTTTTCAAGAAACAAAGAAAATGCATATTGTGAATTAGTTATTAACCCAAAGCTTGAGAAGGTCCAAAGGGATTTTGCCTCATTACTCTCCAAAACCAAATCACATGAATAATGGCAAAAATAAAATAATGCCAAAAGACGAAACAGAATGGAAAAAAGCGCTTTCTAATGAGGAGTATAAAGTTTTGCGAGAAAATGGGACGGAGGCGCCGTTTTCAGGTAAATATACTGATGAGAAGACTGAAGGAATGTATAAGTGCAGGGCTTGCGGTAATTTTCTGTTTGACTCGCATGCGAAATTCGACTCTGGAACCGGATGGCCCAGTTTTGACGAAGCAATTAAGGGCGCCGTAAAGTTTGAAAAAGATTCAAAGTATGAGATGAACAGGACCGAAGTGCTTTGCGCGAAATGCGGGTCGCATCTCGGACATATTTTTGACGACCTGCCTGCGCCTGTCAGCGGGCAGGCAGGCGGCCCGACTAAAAGCGGAAAACGCTACTGCATAAACTCTGTTTGTCTGGAGTTAGAGAAAAAAAGAGAGGAAAAATAATTTTTTTTCAAAATTGATTTTGATGGGAAACTTGTACACAGGCTAGCTTTTATCTGCGAGTAATCTGCTACAATGGGAACCATGCAAGTAGATTTTCTAATTCTTGGTTCAAGCGGAATGCAAGGAAAAATTGTAACGCGAGATTTGCTCGAGTCCGGATATAAGGTTTGTTGTGCTGATTTGTATCGAGAGGGTTCGGAGAAGAACCTCGCTGGTCACCCCGGTACTCGTTTTGAGCATCTTGATTTACGAGAGTCCGATCAGCTCAAGCAGTTTATAAAGACAGTAAAGACAAAGGTGGTGGTTAATTGTGCAGAGGGAGATTGGAATTTGGACGTTTATCGCACTTGTCTTGAGGCCGGCCGCAACATCATTGATTTAGGATCAGATATTCCCATGACAAAAACACAGCTTGCGATGAACAAAAAGTTTCGAGATGCTAATCTCGTCGCAATAACGGGATGTGGTTCTACACCAGGAATTAACAATATAATGTTTCGGTATGCAAGCGGGAAGTTTAAAGCCATAGATACTGTTGAACTCGGATTTGCTTGGGATTCTAACGTAAAAAAATTTGTCGTTCCGTTTTCGGTGGAAAGTATTGTTGAAGAATTGACGGACCCAGCACCCGTTGTTGAAAATGGGCAGTGGATTGAAAAAAACTCGTCTGATACGGAAGTGGTGAGAGAGTTTCGCGAAATCGGTTCGCAGAAGTGTTATTTGGTGCGCCACCCCGAAACTTACACCTTCTTTGTTGATTATAAAAAGTATGGAATAAAAAATATTCGTTTCTATGCGGGATTTCCGACCCACTCATTGGATACATTGAGACAGCTGATTAGTCTTGGTTTCGGCCAAAAGACTTTGTTGAATTTTGAAGAATCTGAAATTCGTCCCGTAGATGCGGTTTCGCGCATTTTGTCTCGTCTTCCTAGGCCGGACGGATATAGCGAGCGCGAGAATTTATGGGTTGAGGTTTCTGGTCACGATAATGATGGAAATATAAAAATCGTGAAGATGGAATGTTTAGTGACAACGTTGCCTGGGTGGCAAGATGCGGGATGCAATATCGATACAGGGTTGCCTGCGTCCATCATCGCACAAATGATATTTGACGGACGTATTACCGCAAAGGGGAGTTTTGCGCCTGACATGGCTGTGCCAGTCGAAGAATTTTTTAAAGAGTTGAAGAAAAAGGGCATGAGCGTGTATCAAGACGGCGTTGTGGTAAACGGTTTTGGTATTTAGCCGGACTTTTCAAATTTTACTGCAGGTCTGATATACTGTCTGTTCCACGCAGTGGGAGATTATGCAATACACACAAAAAATCAAGGCGGCGATACACGCCGCCATGCGAGTTCATGAAATTGATCAAAAACAGAAACGCAAGGGCAAGGATTTACCATACATCATTCATCCACTAGTTGTAGGGCTTATTTTGGCGCGAATTTCGAGCGACGAAGATGCTGTAGTGGCTGGGATTTTGCACGATACAATAGAGGACAGCGTCGCGCCAAAGAAGGTCACCGTCAGTATGTTACGGAAAAGATTCGGCGATAAGGTCGCGCGCCCAGTTGACGATGTAACCGAGAAGCATCGCGATATTGACTGGGTGCTTCGGAAAAAGAAAGCTGTTAAAGATATTGCTTCGATGCAGAAGCACGCGCCTTTGGTGAAAGCGGCGGACGCTGTCGCGAATTGCACCGAGCTTATCGCAGACTTTCGTAACGAGGGCGATAATACGTTTCGAAGATTTAACGTGCCGAAAGAAAGACTGATTGAACACTGCGCGGAAGCCATTGAAGCGATTAAATTGCAATGGCCCGATCATCCGCTTTTAAGCGATTTGGATTATCATCTTTCCGAGATTCGGGCGATGTATTGATTAGAATAGAATAATTATGATAGCAAGTATTCAAAAAGAAATTAGGTCGCATGCCAACAAAAATAAAGCAAAACTTTTTGCGCGTTTTTTCAAGACCGAAAAGGGAGAGTATGGCGAGGGCGACAAGTTTTTAGGAATCACTGTTCCGGCTTCTCGTCGCATAGCGCGTTTGCATCGCGGAGAACCTGTGTCCGTCGTTTTGAAACTATTGGGTTCAAAATACCACGAAGAACGTCTTGTGGCCGTGCTAATGCTTGTGCATAGATTTGAGACTGGTACACCGGAAGAACGTGCGAAAATAGTGAAGTTTTATCTTTCCAATGCGAAGCACATAAACAATTGGGATTTGGTAGATTTGTCGGCTCCTAAAATACTTGGAGAGTATTATAGAAATAAGAGCAGGAACAAACTCTATTTGCTTGCGCGTTCAAAAAATCTTTGGGAGCGCCGCATGGCGATTATTGCGACGTTTTATTTCATTCGGCACGGACAGGATAGAGATACATACGAGCTGGCCGAAATGCTTTTAGGCGACAAACACGATTTAATGCACAAGGCGGTCGGGTGGATGCTACGCGAGGCGGGTAAGCGCGTTTCGGAAGCAAAACTGCGTGCGTTTTTGGATTCGCACGTACATGATATGCCGCGCATCATGCTTCGATACGCGATAGAGAGATTTCCGAAACGCGAAAGGCAAATTTATCTTTCAAGATAAGGAAAAAGCGCCCCCGCTATAAGCGGGGGCGCTTTTGCTTTCATTTGATATAATAATTGGCATGTCAGAAATGTCTCTAAGACGGAGTTCGTGTGTGGCGTATTTCCGAAGTTTCGTTTTCGGGGTTGAAGACAGTCTTGTTTCCACAGTTGGGCTTCTTTCTGGTATTGCTATGGCGGGTGTTCCTCGCGGTACGGTTTTTTTGACTGGTGTCGTGCTTATCTTTGTGGAGGCATTTTCAATGGCGGCAGGAAGCTTTTTGTCAGAATATACAGCCGAAGAATATGCTTCCAAGTCTGACGCCTCCACAAATCGGCCTTTCGGTGTCGGCACAGTTATGTTTTTTTCCTATTTGGTCGCAGGATTTATTCCTCTGTTGCCATATTTGTTTTTCGACGTAAGAGCGGCCCTTGGCATTTCGATTGCCGGCTCGCTTGCCGCGCTGTTTATTCTCGGGGTTGTCGGCGCCAAGTTTTCTCGCCGCAGCGTGCTGAAAAGGGGGTTCAGGATGCTAGTAATTGGCGGAGCGGCAATTATGCTCGGCGTTGTCGCAGGTATCATAATTAACGCATTGTAGATTTCACCAATTTAATCTGCACGCAGAATTCCCCGACGGCTTGCCGCGGGGACAGAACTAGCATGGGTTTATTTCAATTGATTTAAAAATTTCCCGCGATAGATTGTTGCCTGACGGCATTTTTTGTAAATTAGCATTTACAAGCCATAGCAAATAAATGCTAAATCTACATTTGCCCAGACAATTTTGAGGCAGTACAGTTTACTTTGCGCCAAATCTCAACACTCAGTCAGCAAGTACGACAAGCTGTTTACCGTCGGTGTACGCAAACCCTCCGTCAACTGAAAATTCTTTCGCCTCTTCTTTGTGGCGTGCGATAACAATGCCTTTTTTCAATATTGTAATGAGTTGGATGTGGTGGTCAAGCACGGCAATTTCGCCGCTTTCAGTTGGAAGCGATACGGAGTTCGTTTCTCCTTCGTGGAGCGTTTTCTCAAGACTGTAGATGTGTAGCTTCATAATTCAAAATTTAAAAATCAAAGTTCAAAATTATTGAATCGCCTTCGGCGATACGACAATTTTTATTTTTGATATTTGCATTTTACATTTGTTTTACCTCCTCAATTCCGCCTTTCATATAGAATTTGTCCTCTGGAATGTTATCGCACTTGCCGTCGATGATCTCTTTGAAACCTTTGACGGTGTCTTTTCGGGAGACGTATTTGCCTGGACGTCCAGTGAATGCTTCGGCGACGGAGAACGGCTGGGAGAGGAAGCGCTGGATTTTGCGTGCGCGGTCCACTAGCAATTTATCGTCGTCGGATAGTTCTTCAATTCCCAAAATCGCGATGATATCTTGGAGGTCTTTGTAGCGCTGAACGATGCGCTGAACTTCGCGTGCAACCTTGTAGTGTTCCTCGCCGACAAGCGCCGGCGTCAGCGCGGTTGACGAGCTGTCCAAAGCGTCAACGGCAGGATAAATGCCCAATTCAGTAAGCCCGCGGGAAAGAACGATTGTAGAGTCCAAGTGAGAGAAGGTGGTTGCGGGAGCTGGATCGGTAATGTCGTCAGCCGGAACGTAAATGGCCTGCACGGAGGTGATAGAGCCTTTTTGGGTTGAGGTGATGCGCTCTTGCAATTCACCCATTTCGCTTGAGAGTGTTGGTTGATACCCGGCAGCCGAGGGCATGCGGCCGAGGAGCGCCGAGACTTCAGAACCAGCTTGGGTGAAGCGGAAAATGTTGTCAATAAAGAGGAGCACGTCCTTTCCTTCAGAGTCTCGGAAGTTTTCAGCCATAGTAAGCGCCGAAAGAGCGACGCGCAGACGCGCACCCGGCGCCTCGTTCATTTGCCCGAATACGAGTGCCATTTGGCTAAGTACTCCCGATGCTTTCATTTCGTGATAGAGGTCATTGCCTTCGCGAGTACGCTCGCCGACGCCAGCGAACACCGAGTATCCTTTGTGAACGGTAGCAACGTTTCGAATGAGCTCTTGAAGAAGGACGGTTTTGCCAACGCCCGCGCCTCCAAACAAACCGACTTTTCCTCCTTTGATGAACGGTGCGATAAGGTCAATAACTTTAATGCCGGTTTCAAAGATTTCAACTGATGTGGACTGCTCGGTAAACGGAGGCGCGGCGCGGTGAATTGGCCAGCGCTCTTTGGTTGCAACGGGGCCGAGGTTATCAATCGGCTCGCCGAGGAGGTTGAACATGCGTCCGAGGATTTCTTTGCCGACAGGCACCGATATCGGTTTGCCCGTATTCGTGACTTCCGTGCCGCGCGTGAGTCCTTCCGTTGCACCCATAGAAACACTGCGCACTTGTCCGCCACCAAGTTGCCCCGCGACTTCAAGCACAATTTTTTTACTTGCCCGAGCCGAATCGGCTCTATGGCTTGCCCGCGCCGTTCCGGCATTAGGGCCGCTTTTGTCAACAGTTTCTACTTCAAGCGCCGTGTTGATCGCCGGCGGTTCGCCGGGAAATGCGACATCCACTACTGGGCCGATAATCTGAACAATGTGACCTTCTCTTTTTGTAGTTGTTTCCATGTGATTAATGTAAAGTTAAAAAATCAAAAATCAAAATTACAATGCAAAGTTATTAAATTTTCTATTTTTACATTGTCATTTTGCATTTTGATATTTACATTTTAATTTGCTAATGCTTCTCTCCCCGCCGTAATTTCCAGAAGCTCTTTGGTGATGGCGGCCTGACGTGCTTTGTTATACGCGATATTGAGCGTGTCCACAAGGTCTGCCGCGCTCTCCGATGCGTTTTTCATCGCCATCATGCGCGAGCTGTGTTCGGACGCGTTTGCTTCAAGAATAGCATGAAAAACTTGCACAGCAAGAAGTTCAGGCAGAATTCTTTGTAATGCTTCTTCGGGGGAAGGTTCAAAAAGTAGATCACCTGCTTCATTGCCGATAGTCGCAACGGTTTGTGGCATGTTTGCGTATTTTCCGCGAAGCGGTTCGATGTCCGCGATAATTTCGCAAAGTGCCGTTTCGGTAAACGGCAAGATTTTGCGGACTACCACCTCCTGCTTGAGCGCTGAAAGGAAGTTTGCGTACACAAGCACAACCTCGTCGCATTTCTTTTCAATAAATAAAGAAGCGACGAGATCAGAAATATGGCGGGTCTCGTTAATAGCGCCGAAATCTCCGGCACCTAGGAATTCACCCGCAAGTGGCACGTGGCGACGTTTAAAGTAGTCGCGCCCTTTTTTCCCGACGGCGACAATAAGCACCTTTTTCCCCGAATGCGCCATAAGTTTTTCTGCTTTCTTTATCACGTTTGCATTAAACGAACCGGCAAGTCCTTTATCTGATGTGATGACCACAAGACCAAGCCTTTCCACAGGTCGTTTTTCGGTTAAAGGAGAAAATACAACCGCTTCTTCCGTGCTTTTTTGTATCTTGTGCAATATG
Source organism: uncultured Candidatus Saccharibacteria bacterium (assembly GCA_964372805.1). Lineage (GTDB taxonomy): Bacteria > Patescibacteriota > Minisyncoccia > Phycocordibacterales > DSPV01 > 2-02-FULL-46-13. The sequence continues at coordinate 18,120 of CAYJSB010000005.1, forward strand.
GAAAGTGCAGAGAGGGCATAAGGACGGGCGGCAAGGGCGGCCTGCTGGCTTCGGCGCATTTTGACAGCCGAAACAGCTTCCATCGCCCGCGTCATCTGGCGGATGTTTTTAGTGGAGCGTATTCTATTTTTTAGTGCGCGCGACCCGGCCATGGGAATGAATTAAGAGTTATGATTTTTTGAAATAGTGCTTCGAGAAATCTTCAACGGCGGTATACAGAGCAATATCAAGTTCTTTCGTGAGCTCCCCCCCTATTCTGATGTTCTCAAGAACACCAGAATGCCGCTCTCGGAGGAAGATAAGTAATTCTTTTTCGAACCTCCGGACATCCGATACTTCAACATGGTCAAGGAAACCTTTGACCGCGGCGAAAATGGATGCCACCTGTTCCTCCATTTTTATATGGAGATACTGGTCTTGTTTGAGGAGTTCAGAAAGCCGTTTCCCCCGTTCAAGTTTTTGTTTTGTTGAAGCATCCAATTCTTGTCCGAATTGCGCGAACGCGGCGAGCTCACGGTACTGCGCGAGTTCAAGACGCATCGTGCCGGCGACTTTCTTCATGGCTTTCGTTTGCGCAGACGAGCCGACGCGCGAGACCGAAAGGCCGACATTCAGTGCCGGGCGTGTGCCTTGGTAGAAAAGTTCCGGTTCAAGGTAAATTTGTCCGTCGGTGATGGAGATGACGTTTGTTGGGATGTAGGCAGAAACATCGGAGAGTTGGGTCTCAATGATTGGAAGCGCAGTCAAAGAACCGCCGCCGAATTCTTTTGAAAGTTTTGCGGCACGTTCCAAAAGACGGGAGTGAAGATAAAATATGTCTCCCGGATACGCCTCGCGTCCGGGTGGGCGGCGGAGCAAAAGCGAGATTTCACGATACGAGACCGCATGTTTTGAAAGGTCGTCGTAAACCGCCAAAGCATCTTTTCCTTGATCCATAAAATATTCGCCGATTGCCGCACCGGTGTAGGGGGCGAGGAATTGCAGGGGAGCAGGAGATGACGCAGGAGCCGTAACGACAATCGTATATTCCATCGCGCCGCTCTGTTTCAATTTCTCAACAATTTGCGCGACTTTGGATTCCTTTTGTCCGATAGCCACGTAAATGCAGATGATTTTCTTCTCTTTGCGTTGGTTGATGATGGTATCAATCGCGATGGCGGTTTTTCCTGTTTGGCGATCGCCGATGATGAGTTCGCGTTGACCGCGGCCGATTGGGATCATCGCGTCAATCGCCTTGATGCCAGTCTGGAGAGGAGTATTTACCGACTCTCTGGTGATGACGCCCGGCGCGCGCCCCGGCTGCAGCACTTCCATCGGGTGGGGA
>CAYJSB010000006.1:0-6114 GCA_964372805.1 uncultured Candidatus Saccharibacteria bacterium
GGCTTTCTTCACAGACGATATATCGTTCATTCCTGTCGAGAGAATGACCGGTTTTCCAAAAGAGGCGATATGCTCAATGAGCGGATAATTGTTGCACTCTCCCGATCCTATTTTATAGGCAGATACGTTCATTCGATGCAATCTATCGGCACCCGCTCGTGAAAAGGGGGTCGATAAGTAAATCATCCCCAGACCCTCAACGTATTTCTTTAACGCCCGTTCTTCCTCGAAAGAAAAAGCACAGCGTTTTATAATATCCCAAATAGATTCTCGGGTATGCCTTGGAATGATCTTTTTTGCCACAGGAATCATTTCATCCTCCACCACGTGCGATTGGAATTTGACGCATTCGGCACCGGCTTTTTTCGCGTCGCGAATCATACGCTTTGCCTTCGCAATACTTCCTTCGTGGTTAATTCCAATTTCGGCAATCACAAAGGGCGGATACTGTAACCCTATTTTTCTTCCCGCAATGGTAATAAATGGCTCTTTCATAACCAATACCTTACACGTAAAAATGAAATAGTAAAGAATAAATCACCTTGTAATTTCTCTAAACCTGCACGACCTCGCTGGTCACTTGGCGTGTGCATACATTGCGAGCACAACACGCGCCAGACGTTTACCGGAAGCACCATCCATGGGATCACCAAATCTCTCCCTAATGAGCCGACGACCTTCTGCATCTTTAGAGGGGTTAGCAAGATAGCTATTCAGTCGGAGCGCGAGTTCGTCCGGAGTTTTAACAAGCTGTACACCCCCAGTTTTCAATAACTCCATGATGTGGGTAAAGTGATCGTAGAAACGGGCACAGGAAGACCAGTACGGAACAGAACTTTTACCATCAAACGCGATGGTAATTGTTGGTTTATCAAACATCACGGCGTCAATCATCATAGTAGAACCAGCGGTCACGATAACATCCGCGTGATACAGCGTGTTGATCAGATGTACCATGTCGCGCGTAGTCATTTCTCGATTATCGGTGGCAACTGAAGAATGCTCGGTCCCAGAATCTGAGCGTACCCATCGCAAATCACCCATTCGCTCCAAAGGACTTCTGAATGACGGGTGGGCACGAAATATCACCTGTGCGGGTATTCGAACTTTTCCGCTCTCCAATAGCTCTTCAAGCACAGAAGCCATCTCACCCTCTTTCTCAAAGAGAAAATCCCCGATTGCCGCATACAGGATGAGCTTACGGGAGGGATCTAACTTAAGTCGCGCAAACAACTTTTCCCGCCGCTCAATAAGTTCTTTGTGTGCATATAAATCATAATGAGGAATACCGATCACGGATACTCGAGTTCCCGGCAAGTAATGAAATTTGGTTACCACATCCTTAAGAAATCTATTCTGAGTCAAAAAATGGTCGGGCAAAAACCGCAAGAATCCGAGGCTCGTCAAATTGTCCCAACTTCGAGTCATTGCCACTACGTGAACGCACCGCCTCTTCGCCTCTCGAATTACGGGGATATCTACCGATGTGTTAATGATAGTAGTGGAAAAGACCATATCTGGTTTGTAACGATCAAAAAGCGCCTTAACGACGGAAGAAGAGGCGATACGGCTGTCAAGATACCTGACGCATGATTGAAACAGATGGAACCGACCAAACAAAACTCCTATGGCACGTTTCAGAAGAGGAGGAATCCGGCTCTCTCTTGAAATGAATGCCCGATGCTGCATGACCTGATTCGTGCCTGTCGCAAGGCCATTACGTGCAAGAAATGAAATTACCTGCTCAAAAAAAGTGACCTGAACCGGCGGAAGTCCCTCAATAACCACTTGGGTCCTCGAAAATTCTTTTGTATATTCAAAAACCCTATGACGCTCACAAACAAGAACAATCTGGGTACTTTTGCTTTCGCGTGTAATTGTCGGCCAGAAGTCGGTACGAAGAACGTTTCGTACCACCGAATATTCTCCGACTGTGATAAAAAGTGTCCTCATACTAAAAAGTCATCACGAAATAAAAGCAACTACTCGCCGCGCCCTGGAGGTGTATGAATATCGCTCTACATCCTTACGTGCCTGTGCCGCAAGATGCTCTCCCCGCTTCCCATCCGAAATCAAAGTTTTGATACCCGTTGCCAGTGCGTCTGCATCATCTGGTTCCACTAAAACTCCGTTTTCATTGTTAAGAACCTCTATTATTGACGGCAGACGGGAAGCGACGATGGGAACACCGCTTGCCATATACTCAAATAACTTCATCGGTGACGTATAATACTTTGAAATATTTTCTTTCGCCGTATTGGGAAGTACTAGCACATCCGCCGCTTGTTGCCAAACGGGAATCTCTGTGGGTGGGCGATGCCCCACAATCTTTATGCGGCTATCACGTCCGTAGTTTTGTCTGAACGAATTCACATCTGCCGGCGTACCACCGACAAATACAACAAGTGTGTCTGAACTAAGCATCTTCGCGGCACTGGCAAGCACATCAACGCCTTTCCAACCAAAAAGATGCCCCGTATATATTATTAATTTCTTTTCATTCGGAAGATTTAGGCGTTTTCGGGCATCTTGCTTGGAGAGAGACAAATCAAATAACGACAAGTCTACCGCGCTATGCGCGACCAGAATACGTTCCGACGAGATATGGTATTGCTTTGACAAATGTTCTGCCTTCCAGCGATTGATAGATATGATACCCCTGACTCTTCGAAAAAGGTAACTATAAAATAAACGCTTTCTTTCGGGAAAGATGTGTGCCTCATAAAATGTCTGCGGAAAGAAAAAAGAAGCGAGGAGGAGCGGTAGCGTCTCGTTTGAATAAATCTTGTCCTCTTTTGTCGCGTGTCGGATCAAATACCATAGTGTAAAGAACGAAAACACCGCGAAGCTTATATAAAACGCAAGCGCTCGCACAAGAGGAACCTGAAATAAATCAATGGTGGGAAGATACACAACGTCATACCCCTTCTTAGTACCATAGTACGTGTATGGATTCATAGTGCTTCTGCCAAGACGACGTGGAACAATGACTGTGGTTTTGATGCCTGCAGCACAAAACGCCTCCGCTGTTTTTGCCGCAAAAAAAGACGCCGCTTTCTCTCCGGGAAAACGGTTGTGTAATATAAGGTATAAACGAAAATGATGCTCGCGCATAACGGGTTTACGAAGGTGTCTCGCTAGTATACTATAACGCTAACCGCGCATTAAATCACATGATTATAGCCCGTGCACCACTTCGTATCAGTTTTGCAGGCGGAGCCAGCGATCTGCCCTCTTTCTATCGTACCGAAACGGGTAAAGTGCTTTCTGCTACCATCAATAAATATGTGTATGTAGCGGTCAATAAGACTCCTCTTATCGAGAAAGTATCTCTGCGTTATTCAAAATCAGAGTTCGTGGATCATCCCTCAAAACTCATCCACAAAAGAGCCAAGGCGGCACTGCTTGACCTAGGTATACACAACCACATTGAAATCACCACGTTCTCCGATGTTCCCGAGAAAACGGGACTGGGTTCATCGGGTGCATTTTCAGCCGCGCTGCTCACCGCCCTTAACCACGCCCTCGGAAAAAAACTTTCTCCGCTTGAAATAGCCGAGGCAGCGTGTCGCCTTGAAATGGACCTTGTCGGTGAACCAATCGGCAAACAAGACCAATATGCTGCCGCTCATGGAGGATTTAATGTCTTCTCATTTAATCCAGATGACACTGTACACATCAAACCGCTTAGTTTACCTCCAGAAACCTCAAGCGAGATTGAAAAGAATCTTTTGTTGTTTTATACGGGTATTACAAGGTCTGCGTCCGATATTTTAACCGAACAAAACAGCCGCGCTTCGAAAAATAATTCCCTTATCAAAGAGCTGGTATCGATGGTAGGACCTTGTGAAAAAGCGATATACGCCAAAGATATGGACTATCTGGCAAAGTTGTTGAATGAGGGGTGGCAGAGAAAGAGACGTCTTGCATCAAGCATCTCCAACACAACAATAGACCAACTATATGCTGCCGGCGTGCAAGCAGGGGCTGTGGGGGGAAAGATTCTCGGTGCAGGTGGTGGAGGGTGTCTCTTGTTCGTCGCTAAACCAAAAAATCACACAAAAATAAGACAAGTAATCACCGCAAAAGCAAAACAATGTTTGCTCCACGATTTTTCAGAGATTCCTATTCAGTTCGGCGCCGAGGGTGCACAAATTGTCTTGTCATATCTGAACGAGAAGGAACCATATTTTAAACCCATTTTAGGCTAAAAAGCTATGAGGATACTTGTAACTGGAAACCAAGGATACATCGGCTCGGTACTGACCGAAATGCTCGTAACGAGAGAATATGAGGTTGTCGGGCTTGATACCGGTTTCTACGTGGATTGCGAGTTGTTCCCTTCCCCAAAACCTAAGACACAAATTACCAAGGATGTCCGTGATATAACCTCTAACGACTTTGTTGGCATTGATGCCGTAATTCATTTGGCCGCACTCTCAAACGATCCGCTTGGAGAACTCGACGAAAAACTAACTGAAGACATCAACTTCAAAGCGACGCTTGCGATTGCTCGTGCGGCGCGCCAAGCGGGGGTCAAACGTTTTGTATATTCCTCCTCACAAAGCATGTATGGGATCTCCAAGACAAATGCCGAACTTGATGAAGATAAGAGCGAAAAAAATGCGGTAACCGCGTACGCGCGCACCAAGTGGCAGGCAGAGCAAGAATTAAAGACGTTGGCTTCGGACGATTTCGTGATGACGTTTATGCGACCCTCCACCGTTTTTGGCGCCTCACCGCGTTTGCGTTGCGATATCGTATTCAACAATCTTGTGGCCTGTGCGTACACCACAGGTAAAATAGAAATAAAGAGCGACGGGGCGCCATGGCGGCCGGTAGTTCACGTGCGAGACGTCTCAAACGCTTTCATCGCCGGCATTGAAGCGCCTGCAAGACTGGTCAACAAACAAGCCTTCAATGTGGGAATAGAGAACGGCAACTATACTGTGCGGGATTTGGCCGAAGCCACCCAACGATCTGTGCCGGGAAGCAAGCTCACATTCACAAATGAGCACACTGACCCCCGTACTTACAGGGTTTCCTTCAAAAAAATCCTATCGGTGCTGAAAGATTATTACAAACCTGAATGGAATCTGGATCGTGGCGGAAAAGAACTGGTAGCGTTGTTCGATGAAGTACACTTCACGGAAGAAATGTTTCGCGGAAGAACAACTAACCGACTAAAACAAATAGACCACCTATGCAAAAACGGGAAACTCGATAAGAATCTCCGATGGCTAAAAAGAAAAAAATAACTCAGGCAGTGATTCTCGCAGGAGGAAAAGGAACACGGCTTGGTTCGCTTACAAAAAACATACCAAAACCCATGATCCGAATACACGGCCATCCGTTTTTGGGATATCTTATAGAGCTGCTAAAAAAGAATGGGGTCAAAGATATTCTTGTACTTACAGGATATTTAGGTGAAAAAATAACTGGGTACTTCGGTGATGGCTCTAAGTTTGGTGTGCCCATCTACTATCACAAAAGTCCTGTGGAATCTGAAACCGGCACTCGCTTGCTAAACGCAAAAGCGCTCCTTGACGATGAATTCCTTCTCCTCTACTGCGACAATTATTGGCCTTTGAACCTAGAAAAGCTACTATCGCTCCATCAAACCAAAAGCAAGCTTGCAACGATGACGGTATATGCAAATAGGGATGCTTACTCAAAAAATAATGTGCGTGTTGAGAAGGAGGTTGTAACTTGTTACGACAACACGAGAACGACCGCCGACCTAAACGGGGTTGATGTGGGATTTTTTATTTTACAGAAGTCAATATTGACCTCCCTTCCCGAGGGCAATCCGTCCTTTGAAAAGGAGCTCTTGCCTCGCCTTGTGGAGAAAAAACAACTGGCCGGCTTCACGACCGAACACCGATACTATACTATTGGCTCGCTTGAGCGCATGGAACAAGTAGAAGAATTTCTCAAACCAAAAAAAATAATACTGCTTGACCGTGACGGAGTGATAAATAAAAAAGCTCCGAAGGCAGACTACGTAAAAAAATGGAGCGAATTTGAATTCCTTCCGGGAGCGATCGAAGGTTTGCAGACATTCGCCCAAAACGGATACACCCTGTTTATACTCTCAAATCAATCCGGCATCGC
>CAYJSB010000006.1:6124-19057 GCA_964372805.1 uncultured Candidatus Saccharibacteria bacterium
CGGGATGATGTCGCAAAAAGATGCGTATGAAATAAATGCAAAAATGCAGGACGAGTTGCGTCGGCACGGCGTGACAATTAAAGGCATATACATCTGCCCCCATGGGTGGGACGAAGGATGCGAATGCCGAAAACCCAAACCCGGCATGTTCTTTCGGGCTGCCCGAGAACATCATTTTGATCTAACCAAAACCACCTATATAGGAGACAACGAGCGCGACAAAGTAGCTGCGGAAGCGGCGGGAACGGGAATCATCCTGAAGAAAAAAAACGAAACGCTTTCGAAAATCGCCAAACAAATAATAAAAACACACCCTGAGAATCTTTACAAACCCTGAAGAAGATACTACAATCCAACTGCAGCAACCATGATTTTTCGCAAGACAGACATTGAAGGTGTCACCATTATAGAACCCGAGCTTCGCGGCGACGAACGCGGTTTTTTCTATCGAAATTTTTGCGCCAGAGAATTCCGAGAAGTAGGTCTGCCGCACAACATCGTAAACATTAATCGCTCATACAATAAAACGAGAGGTACGATCCGTGGATTCCATTTCCAATATCCACCGAATGCCGAAGATAAAATCGTGCAATGCGTACGTGGGGCTCTCTATGATATCGCGCTCGACATCCGCAAAGGTTCTCCAACTTATGGCGAATATGTCGCGGAGGAACTTACTCCTGAAAACAGAAAAATGCTGCTTGTACCGAAAGGTTTCGCGCACGGCATTCAGACGCTTGCGGACGATACCGAGCTCATCTATTTCGTCACGGAATTCTACGCAGCCAAACAGGAAGGAGGTATCAGATGGAACGATCCGTTCTTCAAGATTGAGTGGCCTTTGGGTTCTCCCACCGTTATATCTGATAAAGATTCCGCGTGGCCGCTCGTTGACCCCAAGAATCTTGTCAAGATAACGCTATGAAAAAACCGGTAAAAATATTTATTACCGGAGGCACAGGATTCATCGGCCAACATGTAGTATCGCTTCTAAAAAAGGAGGGCTATCGTCTACTTGTACTCACCCGAACACCCGAAACACAGAAGTCATCTAAACAAGTTACTTTTTTACGTGGAGACCTCCAAGGCAACAGCTGGAAACAGAAGGTGGCTGTTTTCAATCCCGATGCGACAATACATCTCGCCTGGGAAAGAATTCCAAACTACAGTGCCGAGATAGGCATCAAAAACACTGTAGACAGTCTCAACTTATTCAGATTTCTTGCTCAAAAGACTTCCTGCAAGAAAATTATCTGCGCTGGAAGTTCATGGGAATATGGAAACCTGTTGGGGAATGTCTCGGAAAAAGACATTCCTCCTCCGTATAACGCATTTACTGTCGCAAAATGGGCAATAAGGACATTGGGCAAAGAACTTTCCAAAGACCACGCTATCACCTTCGTCTGGACTTATTTGTTCTATGTCTATGGACCGGGACAGAAATCTCACTCTCTTATTCCCCACCTCATTAACTGCGCGGACACACGTACAGCCCCAACGCTCAAGACTCCCGGGGCACAGAATGATTTCATTTATGTTGAAGATGTCGCCCGCGGGCTTCTCTCTCTCCTGGAAAAGACTGCGTCAAGCGGTGAATACAACATAGGTTCTGGAAAACTTTCGAGTGTGAGAGAAATACAAAAGGAACTTGCTCGGTTCTTCCCCATTCTTGCTCCCGACAAAAAAACCGCGCGTCTCCCTGGGAGGTGCGCGTCTATAGCCGCAATCAAAAAAGAAACCGGATGGAAGCCAACGGTTTCTCTTCGTGCCGGTATTCAAAAAACAGTCAAAAGTTATGCAAAAAATTGAGACGGCTAGCGGTTCGATCCTGTGTCCTGTATGTGGAGGAAGCAACTTGTTTCCGGTATTTCAAAAGAAAGGAATGCCCCTATACAATTACAACACACCCTTCGCTCATCATTCTGCGGCATATCCTTGAGCACCAGCATGATCCTTATGATTTTTTCAGAGAGATCTTTTCTCCAAAGATAAAGGGTAAATCCACGGGTATTTACATTGAAGTCCCATCATGGGAATGGATCGTGCATAAAAAAATGCCCTTCATATTCTCCTATGAGCATGTAAGTTATTACACCGCATTCTCGTTGGGTCATGCTCTTTCTCGCCTGAATATCGCGCCACGGAAGATATCTTTTACATTCGGGAACGAATATCTACAATATTTTGGTACCTTAACGGGAAAAATTGCCCATGAGAAGGAGGCCCGAGGAGGGAAATTAGAAAAAGAAACCGAAAAATTCGCACAGCAACTACCGCACCAGCTCTCCAAACTCAAAGAAAGGCTTTCTCCTTTACTCTCTAAGGCCATACTATGGGGCGCGGGTGGCAAGGGAACTAACCTACTTAACTTACTTGAAATAAGTAACAAAGACCTACGACATGTTATAGATGTAAACCCATCACGATGGCACACATTCATACCTGTAACCTCGCAAGAAGTGCTCCCGCCACAAGAGCTTGCAAAGGTGCGACCAGAGTATATTATCATCACTAACAGCAATTATCGCGAGGAAATTGAAGCCATGATTCGCCGAGAAGGTATAAGTCCCAAAATCATTGCGCTCGATATAAATTAATAAAATATGACAGGCAAAGGAAAAATTATAGTAACCGGATCAACCGGATACCTTGGCTCGGTTCTCATTCCATCCCTCATCAAAGAGGGTTATGATTGTGTCGGTTTTGATAATGGGTTTTTTGCCGATGCGCTTTTATATCCAGTACCCGCATACAAAACCATTAAAAAAGATGCCCGAGATATTTCTCCAGAAGATTTACAGGGAGCAATCGCACTTGTTCATTTTGCGGCTATTTCAAATGATCCGTACGGAAAACTATCCGCGGAAATCGTATACAATCCCACCCGTATATACGCGCGCCAAATCGCACTGATGTGTAAAAAGGCGAGCATTAAATTCATTTTCGCCTCAAGTTGCTCCGTGTACGGAGTGGGCAAGGATGAGCTCATTGATGAAAATTCCGAAACACACCCGCAAACGCCCTACTCTCTCAATAAAATACAAATAGAACAGGATCTTGCCGATCTTTCAGAGCCTGGTTTTTCACCTATTATTCTGCGATTCGCCACCGCCTATGGCCTTTCTCCTCGTATTCGTTTTGACCTGGTAATTAATATGCTATGCGGTATGGCAATTACAAAGAAAGAGATTGTTCTCAACTCGGACGGTCTTGCGTGGCGTCCGTTCGTTCATGTCGAAGACATTGTGCAAGCGATTAGCTGTGCTATCGCTTCTCCTTGGAACGAGGGCAGACCGCTTGTCCTCAATGCGGGAGCGACCACAGATAATTTTCAGATTCAAAATATTGCTTCAATCATTTCAAAAGCAGCCGGTAACATACCCGTTTCTTTACTTACCGAAAAATCCGGTGCTTCATCCGAATTGGTCTTTGACCGAAAGATAAAACAAGGTGGCGCAGACACAAGAACCTATCGTGTGTCTTTTGAACAAATAAAAAAAGCTTTTCCCGGCTACTCCTGTGCATGGAATGTCCCTAAGGGTATCGCCCAAATGGTTGGTCTCTTCACAAAACTTCCTCTTACCGTCTCGTCTTTTGAAAACCGCGGTTTTTATCGACTCCAGCGCATGGAGGACTTGTTCGCTTCCGGCGCTATTTCCCCCGATGCACGACCAACACACTAAAATGGCAGGCAAAAAACGCATTTTTCTTATGGCCGATTACAAACCTGGTTATGCGATAGCCGCGTATTTAAGAAGTCGTAAAGAAAATATTGTAGGGATCGCTTGCCACCCAAAACGATTCGAAAATAAATTAAATCGGGGCTACACGGAAAAAATAAAAAAACTGCTACACCTTCCCAGAAAAAGGATGTTCTCCGGCGATGATGTACAAAATGGGAAAGCACTCGAGCAAATAAAAAAGCTGAGGCCCGATATCGTACTTCTCTTACAGTGGGGATACATTCTTAAACCCGAGGCCATAGCACTCGCACCAACCTGTATAAACCTGCACTTTTCTTACCTCCCCTTCAATCGGGGGAAAAACCCCAATGTCTGGTCAATAATAGATGGAACCCCTGCGGGAATAACCTTCCACATGATTGACCCTGGAATTGACACTGGAGACATAATCGCGCAAGCAACAGTTCCGGTTGTTTCCATAGATACCGGAAAAGATCTGTATGAAAAACTGAACGAAAAAAGCATCTCTCTATTCAAAGAAATATGGCCACGCTTGGCACAAAACAACATCAAACCAAAGAAACAAAAAAAAGAACTGGGTGTTTTCCATAAAGGAAAAGACTTGCAACGCCTCGATTACATCGATTTAGACAAAAAATACCAAGCGCGGAATCTTATCAATCTGCTACGTGCCAGAACTTTTCCGCCGTTCCCGGGGGCTTATTTCATGGACGATTCAGGGAAAAAAGTGTATATTCGAGTATACCTAGAATATGAAAAAGAAAGCGAGAAAAACAAACCAAAAGCTGATCCCCCCAGCGGGACCATCAATCACCGCGCACGAGGTAAAACTCGTAACTGAAGCCGCCTCTATCGGTTGGTATCAAAACCGTTCGCTTCATCTGTCACGACTCGAGTCTCTGCTAAAAAAGATGACGGGAAGGCGATATTGTCTTCCAACAGTGAACTGCACTTCTGCTATCCATCTTTCCCTACTCGCGCTTGGTATCGGGAAAGGAGACGAGGTCATAGTCCCGGATATCACCTGGGTTGGCAGTGTCTCTCCAGTGGTATATGTCGGAGCAAAACCTGTGTTTGCCGATATAGAAGTTGACACGTGGTGTCTGTCTGCTAAATCGTTTGAAAATGCAATCACAAAAAAAACCAGGGCTGTCATCGTTGTTGATTTGTACGGTAATATACCACGGATGAACGAGCTCCTACGCATAGCAAGAAAACACAAAATTGCAGTTATAGAAGACGCCGCAGAAGGAATCGGTGCAAGATATTTGGGAAAACCGGCCGGCAGCTTCGGCGACCTTTCGGTCTTTAGTTTTAATGCAACCAAATTAGTGATGGCGGGACAAGGGGGCGCACTGCTTACCGACAACAAACAGCTCTACGAGCGAGCCTCTAAATTATCTCATCACGGGTTTGCCCCGTATTCATTTTCTAATACGTTCTGGTGCGAAGAGATAGGATACAACTACCAATGGACGAATATCCAGGCCGCGCTGGCTCTCGCACAGCTGAAACGACTTCCCGAATTGCTCGCATATAAACGGAAAGTGTTTAACTGGTACAAAAAATATCTTCGTGGACTCCCGGGTATTTCATTGAACGTAGAAATACCTCGCACGAAAAGTACGTTCTGGATCGCCAACATTGTTTTTGATAAGAGTCTCGGATTGGGAAAGGAACGCCTCATGAATGTCTTAAGGAAGAATCATATCGAACCCCGTCCGTTTTTCTACCCACTAAGCTCAATGCCCGCCTTTGCTCCGTACGTAAAAGGAAAGCAGGCGAGAAAAAAGAATCCGGTGTCTTATGAACTCTCACCGCGAAGCATCTCTTTGCCTTCCTCTTCAGTTATCACAGAAAAAGAAGTTCGGTATATCTGCGAAGTAATACGAAAACTGTTATCGCAGCATAGAGCAACGTAGAAAATGAAATCTGCTCGGTCAACACAAAAAAAACCGGAAGTGACTATTATTATACCGACCTACAATCGTCCCGAGATGCTACGTAGGAACCTGCAGTACCTTCAAACACAAAGGTGGAGTAATCCTATACTTGTTGTCGATTCAAGCGTTCGAGAAAGCGCATTAACATGCGAAAAAGTAATCACAGAATTTAGACAGACACTCTCTGTCAGACTTCTCGCACTTGATTCTGCTACGCCGCTCTACGCCAAACTCGCGGCTGCTGTCGAGCACACAAATACACCCTGCGTCGCCCTGTGTGCCGACGACGATTTTTTGGTGCCAGACTCGGTACTTGTGGCCACGCGATTCCTTCTTGACCACCCGGATTATTCTCTCGTATGCGGATATGCCATCACCACAACACTGTACAACGGACAACTAAGGATAAAACTATACCCGCAAGGTGCGGTCGAAAACGAAAGCCCTGTCGATCGCCTAACAAACTTGCTTGGCGACTTTAAGAGTACGCTCTGGGAGGTCTACCGACGCGATACCTGCCTCATCACTATGCGTAGAGCCACCGAACATACATATCAATCAATTGATGGCGGCTTTGCGTTTCGTTTTCCCGAACTCTTTGCCGCCTGTGTAAGCGTTATTGAAGGAAAAATCGGGATAATTCCACAACTGCTTTCTGTCAGACAAACACCGGGCACCCACAAGCTCTATCCTGAAAAAATCTACGGCTGGCCGGCCATATTTGCACACGAAAATTTTTTAAAGCATTACCAAGACTTCCGCGATGGAATTGCTACGGTGCTTAAAGAGAGGGCGGCGATCGGCATTCAAGAAGCCAAACTTATCGTTGATAAAACGTTTCTCATTTATAAGGAACGGATTCTAAATCCCCGTCCCCATACAATCCTTCAAAAAATACTCGCTATCATTGATACGCAATGGTTTCGAATCATGCAAGAAGCAAAGAGTCCGGCCGATTTTTTACATTATGAACTACGTGCACCTATGCGGTGGCTTCGCCGTTCTCTTTCACGCGACTGGAGATTATTTTTGCCCATTCGACAGCTTGTGCTAAAGTACCCCGAAGGTATATCAAAAAATCAATGAAAAATACCCGAACAAAAACCGTATGCCTCATCGGCGCCGGAAATATCGGAAGTTGTCATCTGCAAGGATTGGCGACGATAAAAACCCCGCTTGATATTTCGGTTGTAGATTCTTCATTACAATCGCTCAATATATGTCGAGAACATCTCACTGAACTGTCGAGGAGAACCAGCCACACTATCCACTACAGCACACGGCTTGCGTCTGTTCCCAAAAAATTAGATGTCGCAATCATCGCTGTACGCGCCGATAGTAGAGCGCGAGTAATAAAACAGCTACTGAAACATGTCCATGTTCGTTATTTGATACTGGAAAAGATACTCTTTCAGAAAAAACGAGATTACCAAACAATCGGAATATTACTCAAAAAAACCCGCACCAAAGCATGGGTCAATTGCCCCCTCCGAATTATGCCCTACCATGCATCCCTGAAAGAAAAAATCGGAAACGATCCCGTACTCTATGAGGTGCGGAGCGGAAGCCGACACGGACTGATGACAAACGCTATTCATTATGCCGATTACCTTGCCTACCTCGCAGGATCGACAAAATTCTCCGTCTTTACCTCCCTCTTATCTCCTCGCCTTCTTTCCTCAAAACGCCCGGGGTCTTTTGAACTAACCGGAACGCTTTTGCTTCGTTTTGATAATGGGAATACGGGAATCTTAAGTCAAAATTCAGCCAAACAGATATCCCGCACTACAACGATAACAACACGCCGTTTCAAGACGACACTTGATGAAGCAAATAATCGGGCCGTCATACAAACGGGAGAAAAAAGTCCGGTGAAAAAGGTCCCAGCGCCGTTTCTTTTGCAAAGCAATATGACCGGCTACATAGTTGGGGAAATACTCAAGCGCGGTACGTGTGCGCTGACTCCGTATGAGGAATCTGCCCTAATCCACCTGAATCTCTTGGAACCAATCCGTTTATTCTTACAACGAACACGCCGTCACTCTCCTGTTGATTATCCATTCACCTAATATTATGCGCCGCCAAGAACCAATATTACTTGTGGGAACGGGAAAAATGGGAAAGGAATACGCGCGAGTGCTCCAAGCTCTTCACGTTCCCGTTGTTGTCGTCGGCAGAAGCAGTGCTGGTTCAACAGAGTTCATGCGCCAAACCGGTATAAGCGCAGAGAGTGGTGGCATCGCACACTGGCTCAAAACAAATCGCCCGCCTAGGCGTGCTATAGTCGCGGTATCGGTCAGCGAATTAGGAAACACTGCGCGGCTACTCCTTTCACGTGGCGTAAAGAGTATGCTCCTGGAAAAACCGGCCGGATTAACGCGGACCGATATGCAAAAAACTCTCGCTCTGTCGCATCGCCAAAAGGCAAATGTGTATGTGGCCTATAACCGTCGCTTCTACGCGTCAGTGAAAAAAACACAGGGACTCATAAAAAAAGACGGCGGCGTAAAAGCGGTCTTCTTTAATTTCAGCGAACGAAAAAACATACTCAACCTCCCACGTCCTGAAACAGTTAAAAGAGCGTGGCTTCTAGCTAACTCAAGTCATGTCATTGACCTAGCATTCTTCCTTGCGGGAGAACCGGTAATGCTCGTGGCGCAAAGCACAACCAGTTCAGCGTGGAAGCCAACCAACTCACAATTCGCCGGAGGAGGAATAACCAAAAAGGGCGCTCTGATAAGTTATCAGGCGGATTGGAATATTCTAAACAATTGGCGTATAGAAATAATGACCCCCAAACAAACACTAATATTTGAACCTTTGGAAAAATTAAGCGCACAGGAGCACGGAAAAACGAGAACAAAACCGATCCCGCTTGATGACGACTTTGACCTTCGATTCAAACCGGGACTCTATAAAGAGGTGCGTGTGTTTCTCGAAAACAAAAAAGGAATTCTGCCAACGCTCGCCGACCATCTACATCACCTGCGTTTTTACGAAATAATCAACAAAGGAGGCTCTTTTTAGCTCCGACCGTGTCAATTCCAGAAAAGATCGCGCAATGCTCGCGAACAATAGCACGACAAGCGCGGCAAACTGCGCACCCCAAATCTATTCGGTAGAAGAAATCTTTCGCTTCGCTTTGGCGCGCTCCATCGCGGTCAGATACTGTTTGCGCAAACGCACGCTCTCGGGCGTGATTTCCAAATACTCATCGTCAGACATGACCTCGAGTCCGCGTTCTATTGAGAGAATAAAAGGCGGCACAAGATCTATCGCCTCGTCAGAGCCGGACGCGCGCATGTTCGTCAACTGTTTATTTTTCGTAGGATTTACAGTCATTTCTTCGCCCTTGGATGTATTACCGATAACCATTCCTTCATACACCTCTGTCGCCGGACCTATGTAAAGCATCCCGCGCTCCTGCAAATTCCAAAGTGAAAATCCGAGTGCTTTGCCCGTCGCCATAGAAATCATAGAGCCGACATTACGCCGTTTTATCTCGCCCGCAAAGGGACGAAAGCCAATAACGCGCGACGAAAGAATCCCCTCGCCTTTTGTATCAATAATAAATTGATTACGATATCCCAAAAGCCCGCGCGTCGGTCCTTCAAATATTAGGCGTGCCGACTCGCCGTGCACGCGCATGTCCTGCATGATAAATCCGCGCGTCCCAAGTTTTTCAATCACGACGCCCTGATACCTGCTCGGCACGTCTACAATCGTTTCTTCAAACGGCTCATGCTTAACCCCGTTCGCCTCGCGAACAATAACGTGAGGTTGCGAAACCTGCATTTCATATCCTTCGCGGCGCATATTTTCTAGCAAAATTGCGATATGCAATTCTCCGCGTCCCGATACTTTATAGAAATCATTCGCTGAGAAATCAACTCGAAGTCCAACGTTAACTTCAAGCTCTTTTTCCAATCGCTCGCGAAGCTGTCGTGATGTTATGTACTTCCCCTCGCGTCCGCCAAACGGAGAACTGTTTACGAGAAAATTGAGCGTAATCGTCGGCTCATCAACCGCAATCGCTGGGAGCGTCGGCGCGTTTTCATCGCTCGTAATCGTTTCCCCAATATCAATATCCGGAAGTCCCGCGATAAGTACAATGTCCCCCGCCCCCGCTTCATGTGTCTCAATTTTATGCAAACCCTTAAAAGTAAAAAGTTTAGTTATTTTTCCTTTTCGCGTCTCGCCTGCCTGCGCAGGCAGGCCGCTCGATTTTTTTATAAACACCAATTGCCCCAATTTAACGCTTCCCTCATACACGCGGGCAACCGCAAGCCTGCCAAGAAAATTATCGTAGCCCAAGTTAAACGGTTGTGCGCGAAGCACTGTTCCATCTTTTCCTTCGGATGCCGGAACAACGTGTTCAAGAATAACATCCAGAAGTGGCGTCAAACCTGCCTGCGCAGGCAGGTCTTTTGATTCGTCCGCAACTTTCCGCTTCGCAACTCCCTGTCGTCCGATGGCAAACACCACGGGAAAATTCGCCTGTTCGTTTGACGCTCCAAGCTCAAGAAAAAGTTCTAGTACCTGCTCTTCCGCTTTATGCGGGTCTGCCGCCGGCTTATCTATTTTATTGATAACCACAATAGGTTTAAGTCCAAGCTCAAGCGACTTCTTCAGCACAAAACGCGTCTGTGGCATCGGTCCTTCCTGTGCGTCCACTACAAGCAATACGGAATCAATTGCGCGGAGCACACGCTCAACTTCGGAACCGAAATCTGCGTGCCCCGGCGTGTCAACAATGTTTATTTTCGTAGTCTTTACTTGCCCGCCCGCGCCCTGCGACGGGTTAGGGTAGAAAACGGCGGCATTTTTTGAATAAATCGTAATTCCACGCTCAAGTTCTAGCGCGTTTGAGTCCATGGAAACACCTTCGTCAGCAACCCCTGTCTGGCGCAATAAAGCATCGGTCAAAGTAGTTTTGCCGTGATCTACGTGAGCTATGATGGCTATGTTGCGAATTTGCATTTACCAGACTAAATTTCCTACCAAAAAAGCGATCGTTGTGATACGAACACGGAGGCAGAAAAACGTAATTACATTGATAATCATAGCCTCTTGGGAAATTTTGGTGGGTGAATAAAAACGCCCCCGTCTGGGGTGAGACAAGCAGAATACTAGAAAAATCAAGCTAAGTCAATCTGCCTAAAAATTCTGGAGCAGCAACAATCGGTTCCATATATGGAACCGATTGTTGCGTAACACCGGAAACCAGAAAACCAACCTAGGAAAGATGCTTGGATACAAGCTTTGTCATCTCAAACATATCCACCACTGCCTTGCCATCGAATACCTTCTTCAAGTTCGCATCGGCAATGATGTTGCGCTTGTTTTTTGGATCCTGAAGATTCTTTCCCTTAATATATACCCAGAGCTTCTTAACGACTTCGGACCGAGGCATCGGACCGTCGCCGACAACTGCAGCCAGCTCCGGGCTGACAGTGAGCGGCTTCATAAACGCAGAGTTCTCTTTTGCCATGTTTTTTTATTATCTAGTAACGTCCTTATCATACCATATCAACAAACTCTATACTAGCTCAAAAACCGCCCTAACCAAAATGGTCCTTGATTTCAGACACAAATTACCCACCTTGGCTACTTGACTTCTTTATTACACTTGCTAGACTGGCCATGTATCTCTATGAAAAGCACCTCTTAAGGTTTCGTCCTTAAGCGGTGCTTTTCTTGTACTCCAATTTCTGTCTCAAATTGTCCATGAAACGAATCTTTTCCTTAGCAGATTGTTTGAGTAGGCTTGAACAATTTTTCTTATCTGGGCTCAAAACTGTTTCGAGTTTCTTGTGTTTATACAAATGTTCCACTAAAGAATAAAAATCTCCGTCGCTCGTAACAATCACTGCTTTATCGTAATCTCCCCATTCGAGCATTGCCTGTAAGACTAAATCAGCGTCAACATTTCCTTTTAGTTTTCCGTCAGCATCAGGGATGGTGGGCTTAAACTTCAAGAAGAAACCGGCTTCTTGAAGGTGATCATATAGTTTCTGATTCAAAGCAACAAAGCCTATGAAGATATAGGCCTTTTGTACATTATATTTCTCTTTTAAATAAAGACGGAATTTCTTGTATCCTAATTTCCAACCCAGTTTTTGTATGCCGAGGTTCAAGTTTTGACTGTCAACAAAAGTGTAGTTATTTACTTTCGGTCTATCGTTTTTCATAAAAATATTCTACCGCAAAAATCGCCCTAAAGCGACTCTGCGAGTGCTCGGGCAAGCCCTAACCCAAGCGTTCACAGAAACGCTCTTGCGAAGGGGCTATCTTCACGGCAAGGCTTCGCCTTGCCGTGGGTTTACCGTATCTCCATTCTGCTCCACAACGCTTTGCAAAGATTGAAATGATACACATGGCGCTCCCACTCAAGAGCAAACGGCATTTTTGTTCCGGAACAAAATAGCGAATAGCGAATAAGGCGAACAGCGAATAGTAAAGAAACCTTTGCATTTTCAAGACAAACGTCGAGCCACTGTCCAAAGGAAATCTTCCCACGGCGAGCAACTTCAAGCGCGATGTAGTGTTTCCACTTCTCCCGCCATACGCGCGGATCCGGACTTACGGGCACCAGCATAAAATTCTTGGTTGTCTTTACAATCGCATCCGGCCTCGGATTTATCCGTTCATGAATTGGTTTGATGAACTCGGTAACCGCACCTTTGTGAAAAAAACGCATCTGCCGTGTCGGATACGTCGCCGCATGCTCAATCACCTTTCCATCTATCTCATACTTCCTATCCACCAACATTGCCAACATCCTTACATTCTCAAGTATGTAAGGATGTATTTCTTGTATAAGTTCAGGCGTCAGCAATTCATCTGAGTCCAGGTAAAAATGCCAGTCGTATTTTGACGCGTGAAGCGCTTGGTTGTGTACTCCCGCAAAATCCGTAATTCTTCCCTCTGCGTCCTTAAACGTTGGGTCCTGCGGAATAATCTTTGCACCATAAGCTCGTACGATATCCAAAGTCCTATCGGTACTCCCACCGTCGCATACAATAATCTCCGCGAAATCTTTCACAGAATCAAGCGCGCGAGCGAGCGTCGCTTCATTATTTTTCGTAAGCACGGCAACCGTGCAAGGAATCTTTTTTGGGTTTTCGTTCATGTAAATATCTTACTGCCCCCACTCATCCTTACATTCTCAAGTATTTAAGGGTGTTGCCGGGCATGATGAACCGCGTTAATTGCGTTTGAAACCTTTGCCGCAAAAGCAACCAGACTGTGATTCTTCACCACGATATCGCGCATTTTCGAAGAAA